>CAZANT010000144.1:0-6827 GCA_964486575.1 uncultured Burkholderiaceae bacterium
GGACGCGGTCGAGCTGCCCAGCCAGTTCATGGAGAACTTCTGCTGGGAGTGGGACGTACTCAAGCATATGACTGCCCATGTCGACACCGGTGAGCCCTTGCCGCGCGCGCTGTTTGACAAGATGCTGGCTGCGAAAAACTTCCAGAGTGGCTTGCAGACGCTGCGCCAAATCGAGTTCGCGTTGTTCGACATGCTGCTGCACACGGAGCACGACCCGGCCCACGACATCATGCCGCTGCTGAATCAGGTTCGCGACGAGGTCGCGGTCATTAAGGCGCCCAGCTACAACCGCAGCGTGCACACCTTCAGCCACATCTTTGCCGGTGGATACGCGGCGGGCTACTACAGCTACAAATGGGCGGAGGTACTCAGTGCCGACGCCTACGCCGCGTTTGAGGAAACCGCCGATGGCTCCGGCTTGCCCAACATCGAAACCGGCCGCAAGTACCGTCAAGCGATTCTGGAGGCGGGAGGCAGCCGCCCGGCCATGGCCTCGTTCAAAGCCTTCCGGGGCCGCGAGCCGCAGTTGGACGCCCTGCTGCGCCACCAGGGCATGGCCTCGCCCGCCTGATTGGCACCACCCCAGAGTCCTGCATGCCAGATTTCCCCCTGCCGCTGTGGGTCCGTGCCAGTGGGATGTTGCTGGCTGTTCTTGCGGGTTGCACCACGCTGGAAGACTTCCAGAAAATGACGCCAGAGCAACGTGCGCAACAGGTGTGCCGCCAACAGATTGCGCCGCTCGACCGGCAGGCGCAAGACTTGCGCACCGGCATAGCCGACGTGAACGCCGCGCTGTCGGCCGGTTACCGATTGCACCGCAGTTGCCGTGACGTGGAGCGCTACGGCGACAAGCAGGTCACCTGCACCACCACCAACAACGGGCCAGCCTCGACCACTCAATGCACCGAGTTTCGACCGCGTCGGATCGAAACCGTGTGCACCGACCAGCCGGTGGCCATCAGCTTTGACCTCGAGCGGGACAAACTCAACAGTTTCAATGCCCAGCTAGCCAGTACGCAGGCAAGCCGCGATGCGGCTTGGTCGAGTTGCTTTCAGGACGTGCTGCGCCTGAGCCCGGAGGCTGCTTTTTCCCGCCTCAAATAGTGCGGCTAGAAAAGGCTGCCCTGGCCCAGTACCAGCGCGTGGCGGAACTGGGTGCTGTCCAGGGCCACACGGTGGGCGTTGAATCCAAGTCGCTTGCAGGCCACATCGAACCGCTGCCCAATCAGCGCCGCCCAGGCGCCCTCGCCTTTCATGCGGCTGGTGAAGTCCGCCGCATAGTCTTTGCCGCCGCGCATCGACTGGATGTGCGCCATCACCCGGGCGGCACGGTCGGGGTAGTGATGATCCAACCACTGTCGGAACAGCGGGCTCAGTTCCCATGGCAGCCGGATCACCGTGTAGAAGGCCCGTCGGGCGCCCGCCTCGTAGGCCGCAGCCAGCACCTGCTCCATGTCGACATTGAGGAACGGGATCTGGGGCGCCACACTCACCCCGACCGGAACACCCGCCTCAGCCAGTGTCCGAATGGTTCGCAAGCGACGCTGCGGCGATGCCGCCCGCGGCTCCATTTGCCGTGCCAGCACGGGGTCCAAGGTGGTCAGGGTGACACACACCGTGGCCAGCCGCCGTGCTGCCATTGGCCCTATCAGATCCAGATCGCGCTCAACCCCGCTGCCCTTGGTCACCACACCAAAGGGGTGATGGCACTGGTGCAGCAGTTCCAAGACGCCACGGGTGATGCGGAGCTGTCGCTCGGCCGGTTGGTAGGCGTCTGTCGCAGAGCCTATGGCGATCGGCGACGGTCGGTAGTGCGGTGAGGCCAGCTCCCGCGCCAACACTTCCACGAGGTTGCGTTTGGCAATGATCTTGGTTTCGAAATCCAGGCCGGGCGACAGGTTGAGGTAGCTGTGGGTGGGCCGTGCGTAGCAGTACGCGCACCCGTGTTCACAGCCCCGGTAGGGGTTGAGCCCGGCGTCGAAGTGGATGTCGGGTGAGTCGTTGTGGCTGAGCGCACTTTTAGCGTCCTCGTTCCACACCTCCGTGGCGGGTGGCGCGTCCGCATCCGTATCTTGCACACACCAACCATCGTCAAACGGTTCGCGCAGGTCCTGGCTAAAGCGGTGCGCAATGGTGCCGACTGCTCCGCGTGCTTTGAGGGCGGCGCGCAAACAAGAACTGTTCATATATACAGTATAGCTGCGGTACTTTGTCATGCCCAGGCCTTTTTTGCGGATGACATCACGGCACGCGGAGGTGATTCGTGCTGTAATTTCAGTAATTACTGAAATTACAGCAATGGAGTGAAAAATGAACCAGCCCGACGCCCTCCCCGCCCTCAGCCGCCAGTTCATCGCCCACTTTGGCGAGATGGGCAACCGCTGGGGGATTAACCGCACTGTGGGGCAGATGTACGCCCTGCTGTTCATTTCCGAACGGCCGCTGAACGCCGATGAGATGGCGGAGACTTTGGGCTTTTCGCGCTCGAACGTCAGCATGGGGCTGAAGGAGTTGCAGTCGTGGCGCCTGGTCAAGTTGCGCCATTTGCCAGGCGACCGCCGCGAGTACTTCGAGGCGCCGGCCGATGTGTGGGAGATTTTTCGCGCCTTGGCCGAAGAACGGCGCCGCCGAGAGATTGAGCCCACCCTGTCAATGCTGCGCACCGCGCTTTTGGAACAGCCGGCCAGCGAGTCCGAACGCCACGCACAGGCCCGGATGCAGGAGATGCACGACCTGATTGACCGTTTGATGACCTGGTTCGATGATGTGCAGAAGCTGGCCCCAGAGACCGCCATGCAGCTGATGGGGATGGGTGCCAAGGTAACCAAGGTGCTGGAGTTCAAAGACCGCCTGACTGGCCGATCGTCGGCTGCCGTCCGTCAAGCAAACCAGGAGAGCTGACCATGGAACACCTGATCCTTTCGCGCATCCAGTTCGCCGCGAACATAAGTTTCCACATCCTGTTTCCCACCATCACCATCGCGCTGTGCTGGTTGTTGCTCTTCTTCCGCTTTCGCTATGCCGCGACACGCGGCACTCCTGCCGCAGCGGCTTGGGAGCAGGCCTACTATTTCTGGACCAAAATTTTTGCATTGACCTTCGCCCTGGGCGTGGTCTCCGGCATCACCATGAGTTTCCAGTTTGGCACCAATTGGCCTGGATTCATGGAGAAAACTGGCAACGTGGCTGGCCCGCTGCTAGGCTACGAGGTATTGACCGCTTTCTTTCTGGAGGCCACCTTCCTCGGCATCATGCTGTTTGGGCGGGGCCGTGTATCGGAACGCACCCATCTGATTGCCACCTGTCTGGTGGCGTTTGGCACCACCATGTCGGCCTTCTGGATCCTGAGCCTCAACTCCTGGATGCAAACGCCTGCCGGAGTTGAGGTCATCAATGGCGAGTTCCATGTCACCAGCTGGTGGCAGGTGGTGTTTAACCCCTCTTTTCCCTACCGGTTGGGCCACAAGTTGCTGGCATCGGCCCTGACCGCGTCCTTCCTGATGGCCGGTGTGAGTGCCTGGCAGATCTTGCGCAAAACCGACACCGCTGGCACCCACAAGGCGCTGTGCACCGCGGTGGTGGCGGCTGCAGTGGCGATACCGTTCCAGATCTTCATGGGCGACCTGCATGGCTTGAACACCCTGCAACACCAGCCCGCCAAGATTGCGGCCATCGAGGGGATCTGGCACACCGAAAAAGGCGCGCCGCTGACCCTGTTTGGCATTCCGAGCGAGAAAGAGGGACGTACCTTGTACGCGGTGCAAATCCCCAAGGCCGCCAGTCTGATCCTGGCGCACGACATCGATGCAGAGCTGAAGGGCCTGAACGAATTCCCGGGAGTGCACCCGCCTGTGGCACCTGTGTTCTGGGGCTTCCGCATCATGGTCGGCGTGGGCATGCTGATGCTGGTGGTGGCCTGGTTCACCGCCTGGAAGCTGTGGCGCCACCGTGGCACCAGTGCTCTGCCCGGTTGGCTTCTTTACACCCTGGCAGGCATGAGTTTTTCGGGTTGGGTGGCCACCCTCGCGGGCTGGTATGTGACCGAGATCGGCCGCCAACCGTGGATCGTCTATGGCATGTTGAAAACGGCCGACGTGGTGGCGCCGCACCCGCCGCCGATGGTGTTGGGCACCTTGATCGCCTACCTGCTGCTCTACGCGCTGTTGCTGGTGTCGTACATCGGGGTGGTGAAGTACATGGCAGAGCACCCGACCCAACCCGCGCCGGAAGCTCCCAAGCCCGTACCCGAAACCCCCACCGTCGCAGGAGCCTGACATGACCCTGGAAACTTTCCTGCCGCTGCTCTTCATGGGCATCATGGGCCTGGCACTGATGATTTACGTGGTGCTCGACGGCTACGACCTCGGCGTCGGCATCCTTCTGCCGCTGGCCACCGACGCGGAAAAAGACATCATGGTCTCTAGCATCGGCCCGTTCTGGGACGCGAATGAAACCTGGCTGGTGCTGGGCATTGGCGTGTTGCTCGTGGCATTTCCCAAAGCCCACGGGGTGGTGCTGAGCGCCTTGTACCTGCCGGTGGCCGTGATGCTGATCGGCCTGACACTGCGGGGGGTGTCGTTCGACTTTCGGGTCAAGGCCCGAGACAGCCACAAAGCGGCGTGGAACTGGCTGTTCGCCATCGGCTCTCTGCTGGCCACCATGGCCCAAGGTTGGATGCTGGGCAGTTACCTCACTGGCTTTGACTACAGTCTGTGGTCGCTGCTGTTCTCCTTCGGTATTGCGCTCACCCTGCCCACCGCCTACGCGATGCTGGGCGCCGGCTGGCTGATGATGAAAACCTGGGACGAACTGCAGCGCAAGGCGGTGAAATGGGCCCGCACCGTGATCTGGCCCATGGGTGTGGCGTTGGTCGGTATTTCACTGGCCACCCCGCTGGTGAGCCAAACAGTTTTTGACAAATGGTTTGCGCTGCCGCAGCTGATTGGCCTGCTGCCCATCCCCCTCGCCTGCGCGGCGGCCTTCTATTCGGCTTTGCACGTACTCTACCGACCCAAGGTGGTGGAAGCGGGCTATGGCTGGGTGGTGTTCGCCAGCACGGTGCTGATCTTTTTGCTGGCTTTCCTGGGCCTGGCGTACAGCATCTACCCCTACATCGTCATCGAGCGCCTGACCGTCTGGCAAGCCGCCAGTTCCACCCCGGCCTTGGTGGTGATTTTGATTGGCACCGCCATCAGCCTGCCGGCCATCATCGCGTACACCATCTTCATGTACAAGGTGTTCTGGGGCCGGGCAGAAACACTCAGTTATGGCGCTGCAACCACGCCGCACTGACATCCGGGGTTGCCAAACAAAAAGCGCGCCGAAGCGCGCTTTTTCATTGGGATACTGAAATCCTTAGGCCGTGGCTGGGGTCCACAAACGCGCTTTGGCCGCCTCGTATTCTCGGCGCAGGCGCGCCACCAATTCACCGGCGCCCACCACTTGCTTGACGGCGCCAATGCCCTGACCGCAACCCCAGATTTCTTTCCAGGCCTTGGGTTTGTCGCCACCAAAGTTCATGGCGCTGGGGTCGCTCACTGGCAGGTTGTCGGGGTCCATGCCGGCGGCTCGGATGCTGGGTGCCAAGTAGTTGCCGTGTACACCTGTGAACAGGTTGCTGTAGACGATGTCGTCGCTGTTGCCGTCAACGATCGCTTGCTTGTAGTCGTCGGCTGCGCGGGCTTCGGTGGTGGCGATGAAGGCCGAGCCGATGTAGCCAAAGTCGGCGCCCATGGCCTGCGCCGCCAACACCGCACCGCCAGTGGCGATCGATCCGCTCAAAGCCACTGGACCGTCAAACCACTCCCTGATTTCCTGGATTAAGGCGAACGGACTTTTCACGCCCGCGTGACCACCGGCGCCCGCGGCCACCGCGATCAGGCCATCGGCACCCTTCTCGATCGCCTTGTGGGCGAACTTGTTGTTGATGATGTCGTGCAGCACCACCGCACCACTGGCATGTGCTGCGGCGTTGATGTCTTCGCGCGCGCCGAGCGAAGTGATGTAGACCGGCACCTTGTACTTGATGCAGACCTCCATGTCGTGCTCCAGCCGGTCGTTCGACTTGTGAACGATTTGGTTGATCGCAAACGGCGCGGCAGGTCGGTCGGGGTTCGCCTTGTTATACGCTGCGAGGGTTTCGGTGATCTCGGCCAACCAGTCCTCTAGCTGCGATGCCGGACGGGCGTTCAGCGCGGGCATGCTGCCGATGATGCCAGCCTGGCACTGGGCAATCACCAGTTTGGGGTTGCTGATAATGAACAAGGGCGAACCGATCACCGGCAGGGACAGGTTTTGCAACGCTGGAGGCAGTTTCGACATGCAGAGTCCGTTCAAACGACAGTTTTTACGCCAAATTGATCGCAAGCCCTGGTGGAAACTTACGATCGTGCTATCAATTAAGTAGCGTTTAGAACGCTTCCAATGCCAGCTCGGTCACGCTGTCGGCACCTTCCACGATGCTGTCGCGCACGCCGGGCACCTTGCTCAGAATGTGTTCGGCGTAGAAGCGGGCGGTGGTGATCTTGGCCTGCATGAAGGCGGTGTCGTTACCGGCAGCCAGTTCGTCTTCTGCGACCAGCAGAGCACGTCCCATTTGCCAACCGGCGATCAGGTTGCCGGTGAGCATCAGGTAAGGCACGCTGCCCGCGAACACGGCGTTCGGGCTGGCCTTGGTGTTGCCGGCAACGAACTCAACGACGTCCACAAACGCTTCGCGCGCGGCTTTCAGTCGCTTGGCCATGGCCAGGGACGCGACGCTGCCACGCTTCGTCAGCTCGGCTTCTGTTTTTTCGATCTGCGTTGCAATTGCCTTCGCGGTAGTGCCG
>CAZANT010000145.1:0-6772 GCA_964486575.1 uncultured Burkholderiaceae bacterium
CCGAGCCGCGCCACCAGCGGGCGGCCCAGTTGTCCAGGTGGCGGTGGCCCACCACTATCAGGTCGGCCTCGATCTTTTTGGCGTATTGGGTGATCTCGTCAATCGTCTCCCCCACCAGCACCACCCCTGTGGCAGTATGACCCGCAGCGCCCAGCCGGCGCACCCCTTCGTTGAGCACCGCCTCATACGTTTCGCGCTCACGGTCCGCGAGGTGCTGGTCGTACACCGCCCCCTCCAGCCCCACCACCCCCAGCATCACCGGCATCACCGCCACCAAGTGGAGCGACGCGCTGCTCCACTGGCACAACTCCTGGCAGTCCAGCAGGGCTCTTTGCCCGGCTTCCGAACCGTTGTATGCCAACAGAATACGCTTGTACATGGGGTACCTCCGATGTCAGGGGCCCAGGATCTGGACCATGGGAATCAGGATAGACGGAATGGCGTGGCAGCACAATCCGCAATCTGTCGGGTCAACGCTCCGGGATAACCGTGTGAGCGGTCAGGCCGTCACTGCGCACAGTTGCACGATGTTGCCCTCAGGGTCGCAGACGTTGCGTATCGCCATGCCTGGGCTCGACCAAACCGGACCACAAAGCTGGCCGCCGAGGTGGGCAACCTGAGCCTCGGCATCGGCGAGGCGCGCCACGGTGAAGAACGGCTTGATGGCCTGGTCTTCACGGGGCACTGGCGGGACGCTGATGGCGATGCCCTGGGCGAAAGGCGGCGGAATGGCGTGGATGACGAGTCGAACATCGGGCGTCTGAAGTACCCGGTGCGTTTCATCCGCATGGACCAAGGTGGCACCCAGCAGTTGCTCATAGAAGACTGAGACAGCCCCCAGGTCCTTCGCATAGAAAAGCACACCCGTTCGTGCAGGGCTGGACATCGGCATCTTGATTGGAAACCTAACGGCAGGCGCTGCCCAGGTGGGCTAACGGCTCACGCCTCTCGCGTCCATACGGCGCATGACCGCCAGCGCGAAACGGATGGCCCGGCTGACGTTCGTCAACGACGCGATAAAGGTCATGGCTTGCTTCTGGCTGCGAGGGCGTGGGCCACGATGGCATTGGCGTGGCCGTGACCCAAACCATGCGTGCTTTTCAGCCACGCCACTATCTCCATGTGCTTCATGTCACCAAGGGTGCCAACAAGCGCCAGCCAGTGGGCAATTGGCTGGCCGTGCTTCTTTTCGATGGACGGGAAGTAAGAAGCAGGGCCTTTCGGTTTGTCGTCGGTGCTCATCTGTATTGTCCGTCTGATGCGCTTGCACGGCATATCCAGCGCGACACCACTTGGATGGCGCCTTCTGCCTGTGCGCACATGCGCAAAATCTCGTTCCTGTGCACGGCTTTGACCGCATTCTAGGGCGCAAGTCCAGGACATGGCGCCCGCCTCGCCATGGCGCCGAACGTCACAAGCGCGTGAGCGATGCCCGACCCATTTGCCTTGGCCACGACACCCGCCTGTGACGCCAGGTTGACAGGCAACCGCACAAAAGAATCCGGCCTCGCGATGGCATCGGGAGGCCGGCTGGCGGTGTCGCTTCAGAGGCGCTCTGGGGCGCCGTTGATCTCAGTTGCAGCCACAGCCGCCGCCTGACGCCGCGGCGGGCTTGGCGCAAGCCGCACCTGCAGGCACCACGTCGGGCAACTGCCCGCCGCGCGGGTACATGCCCAGTTTGTTCATCAAGGCCACGTCGTCCATGGACTCGGGGTTGTCGGTGGTGAGCAGTTTGTCGCCGTAGAAGATGGAATTGGCGCCAGCCAGGAAGCACAGCGTTTGCACGGCTTCGCCCATTTCGCGGCGTCCAGCGGACAGACGCACGCGCGCGGTGGGCATCGTAATGCGGGCCACGGCGATGGTGCGCACGAACTCCATGGGGTCCAGGTCAGGCTGATCGGCCAGGGGCGTGCCCTCCACTTTCACCAGGTGGTTGATCGGCACCGACTCGGGGTAGGGATTGAGGTTGGCCAACTGCGCGATGAGCGCAGCGCGCTGGCGTCGGCCTTCGCCCATGCCCACAATGCCGCCGCAGCAGACCTTCATGCCCGCGCTGCGCACATGGCCCAGCGTGTCCAGCCGGTCTTGGTATTCGCGGGTGGTGATGATCTGGCCGTAGAACTCGGGCGCGGTGTCGAGGTTGTGGTTGTAGTAGTCCAGCCCAGCGTCGGCCAGGGCTTGGGCCTGACCTTCTTCCAGCATGCCCAGGGTGCCGCAGGTTTCCAGGCCCAGCGCCTTCACACCACGCACCAGCTCGCTCACCTTCTCAATGTCGCGGTCTTTGGGGGCGCGCCAGGCGGCCCCCATGCAAAACCGGGTGGCGCCGGCTTGCTTGGCGGCGCGCGCAGCAGCCAGAACGTCGGCCGGGTCCATGAGTTTGGTGGCTTCCACACCGGTGTCGTAGCGGGCCGCTTGAGGGCAGTAGGAGCAGTCTTCGGGGCAACCGCCGGTTTTGACCGACAGCAGCGTGGCGAACTCCACTTCCAGCGGGTCAAAGTTGGCGCGGTGCACGGTTTGGGCGCGGTGCATCAGCTCAGGCAGCGGCAGGGACATCAGTGCCTCCACGGCCGCCACAGTCCACGGCGCGGTCATGGCGGTGGCTTTTTGTTCAGCCTGCTGAACAGCGGCCATTGCTTGCACTTCGGTGGAACCCATAAACACTCCTGAAAGTTGGGACAGCGCCCTGCCCTGACGGGACTTGGACGGTGGGCGCGCTGTCCGGAAGCTTGGCTGGGGTCTTGGCACATTTGCAGCCAATTTGGCACCCCATGTCAGCCGATGTTGTTCACCTTATTTTGCCACGCGGCCCTGACTGGCCTCTGACCCGATCAGGACCCGCTGCGGGCGACGCCGGCGGCATCGAAACTGGCCATCTCGTTCAGCACTGCGCAAGCCGACACCAACAACGGCCAGGCCAAGGCTGCGCCAGAGCCTTCGCCCAGGCGCAGCCCCAATTCCAGCAGCGGCTCGGCCCCCAAGAGGGAGAGCATGCGGGCGTGGCCCCGCTCGCTTGACCGGTGGGCGAACACGCAGCGTTGAAGCACCGCCGGCGCCAGACGGCTGGCCACCAGCACTGCCGCGCTGGCAATGAAGCCGTCGACGACCACCACCCGGCGCTCGGCCGCGGCCTGCAACACGGCACCAACCATGGTGGCGATCTCGAAACCACCGAACGCGGCCAAAGCGTCCAGCGGCCCCTGGGCACCGGCGTGGCGGGCCAGCACGCGCTGCAGCACCTCGGTCTTGCGCGCAATGGCGGGGGCGTCCAGTCCGGTGCCAGCACCCGTCACCTCCGCAATGTCCAACCCACCAAGGCGCGCCAACAGCAGTGACGCGACCGAGGTGTTGCCGATGCCCATCTCACCCAGCAGCAAGGCATTGCCAGGCAGTTGCTTGACCAGATTCGCGCCGTTGTCCAAAGCCTGCTGGCACTGATCGGCGGTCATGGCGGGGCCCAAAGAAGCGTCGGCGGTGCCGCGAGCCACCTTGCACACGCGAAGGCCGTCACGCGGGGCGAAGTCGTGGTTCACGCCGCAGTCGACTACCGTGAGCTGCAGGCCATGCTGGCGCGCCAACACGCTCACGGCCGCGCCACCCGCGAGGAAGTTCTCCACCATCTGCCAGGTCACGTCACTCGGGTAGGCCGAAACGCCTTGAGCGGCCAGGCCATGGTCTGCGGCGAACACCACCAGCTGGGGTGCAGTTAGGCGCGGCGACGCCGTGCCCAAGACAATCCCGATTCTTTCGGCCAGGTTCTCCAGCCGCCCGAGCGAGCCGACGGGCTTGGTCTTGTTGTTCAGCAGCGCGCGCAGGCGCTGGGCCAGTTCGGGCTGGTGCAGGTCTTCCATCGCGTAGGCAATCGGGGTCATGGGCACGGGTCAGTCTTGAATCAGGTGGTTCAGCACGTCGGGTCCCATGTGGGTGTGGACGAAATCGGCAAGGCCATCGAACACGGCTTCCAGGGTGGGCGCCTGGGTGCCAAACAACGCAGTGAGCACCCGTGCGTCCTCAAACAACCCGTGCACATACACCCCCAGCACGTTGCCCGCGCCGTTTTGCCAGCCGAGGCCGGACAGGACCTCCACGGCCACGTCGCCAGCCGCGGCCAGGCCCGGGTGTTGCTCGGTCTGACCGTGATGAATTTCGTACCCGGCCGCAGATACGCCCGAGAGCGCGGCCCAGTGGCCACCCAGGGTGCCAAAAGCACCCTGCCAGTGGCGCACGGTTTTTTGGGGCTCGAACACGGTCGCCAGAGGCAGCAGGCCCAGGCCCGGTCCGTTGCCATCGATGCCATGCGGGTCGATCAAAGCCTCGCCCAGCATCTGCAGGCCACCACAGATACCCAGTACCTGGCCGCCGCGCTGGGCATGGGTGGTGATGGCCTGGTCCAGGCCCTGTGCGCGCAGCCACGCCAAGTCGCCACTGGTGTGTTTGGAGCCGGGCAGCACCACCCAGTCGGCCCCGGCCAGCTCGGCCGGGCTGCGCACCCACTTCAGCCGTACACCAGGGACGTTTTTGAGCGGCTGGAACTCGTCCAGGTTGCTGATGCGGGGGTAAGCGACGATGGCTACGGTGGTGTGCACCGTGCGGCCAGAAGCGGTGCTGCGGTCGTCAAACACACCGTCTTCTTCGGGCAGGCCGTGTTGCCACCACATTGGCAAGGTGGCCACCGTGGGCACGCCAGTCAGGTCTTGCAGCATCTGCGGTCCGGGGGCGAGCAGCGCCACGTCGCCACGGAACTTGTTGAGCACAAAACCGTGGATCAGGGCCTGCTCTTCTCGCGGCAGCATGGCCCAGGTGCCATAGAGATGGGCGAAGGCTCCGCCGCGGTCGATGTCGGTCACCAACAGGCAGCGGGCGCGGGCGTGCAAGGCGGTGCGCATGTTGACGATGTCGCTATCTTTGAGGTTGATCTCGGCCGGCGAGCCGGCGCCTTCGATCACCACCACGTCGTTCTCGGCCATCAGCTCGTCCAGCGCCTGGGCCACCACCGGCCACACCGACGCGCTGCGGCCACGCCACGCCATCCGCGACAAGGCCTCGTCCACTTGGCCCAGAAGCACCACCTGGCTGCGGGTGTCGGCCTCGGGCTTGAGCAGCAGCGGATTCATGCGCACGTCGGGCACCGCGTTGGCGGCGAGCGCCTGGAAGTACTGCGCGCTACCGATCTCACCGCCGGCCACCACGCGGGCGTTGTTGCTCATGTTCTGCGCCTTGTAGGGCGCGACCTTGAGGCCTTGGCGGGCGTACCAGCGGCAGAGTGCGGTGGTGAGCCAGCTTTTCCCGGCGCCGCTGGTGGTGCCCAGCACCATCACGGCCTTTGCCTTGTGGCTGCTCATGCAGAGGCCTCCCAGGCGTCACGCAACGCGGCCTGCGCGGCGGGCGGCTGCACACTCAGCCGCGCGTGGCCGGGCAGACCGAACGAGGTCGCGTCGCGCAGCTTGACGCTGGTGGCGCGAAGGCGGTCAATTCGCTTGCGCAGCAACGCCGGGTCGTCCGCACCCGGCAACCTGGCAGTGAAAAAGTTGGCCAGACTGGGCAGGCACATAAAGCCCAGCGAGGTGCACAACGCGACCTGCTGCACCTTCCATTGCCGCAAGGTGTTCAGGCTCTCGCTGACCCAGGCCTGTGTTTCGGAGGTAATCCACGATTCCAGCATCGCAATGCCATGGGTTCCGAGCAGCCAGGACGCGGCGAGTTGCTGCATCTGCTGCACCTGTTGTTTAGCGCCGACCGGTGCGATGGCATAGGCTGCGCGGATGCCGGGCAGACCCAACACCTTGTTGGGCGTCCAGAGTTGCCAGACCCGGTCGAGGACGGCAGGCTCGATGGACAAGGCGCCTTCCAGCCGCAGCGGTTCGTAGGCACGGTCCAGCACCACTGTGCCTTGCAACTGGCTCGCGCTTGCGAGCAGCCCGTCGGTCTGGCCCAGCGGGCTGGTGGGGTCGCAGCACCACACCAAGGCGGCGTCTTCGGGCTTGGCCGCACGGGGCAGCTGATAGGCGCTGGCGGCGGTGGCGTAGTCGGCATAGGCGTGTGGGGGCAGCCAAACCGCCCCCTTGCCATGCACGGCGGCCAGAGCAGTAATGCGGGTGATGAACTCGCTGCCGCTGGCGGCGATGACCAGCCGGTCCATTCCCACACCATGAAAGTTGGCGAGTTGCCGGCGCAGTGTGAGGTAGCCGGATTCGGGGTAACAGCTGGGGTCCACCTGGTTGATGGCACGCACGGTGCTGGGGCACGGGCCGCAGGCGTTGGCGTTGCTGGAGAACTCGATCTCCGGTTGGCCCAAGAGGTCGTTGCCGCCGTGCACCCGCACGCTGGCAATCACGGTATCAGCCATTCCACGACCTCCACATTGGTATGAAAAGAATAGCAACGATGCCAGCAATTACGGTGGCTTGGACCGATTTTGATGCATAAACGATGGCTTCGGCCGTGTCGGCAGCCATTGGGGCCCTGCCCTGGGCGTGCAGTACATAGGTCCCGGGCTTGCCTAGCCGCACGTTCAAGGCCAGTGCCATGGCCGCCATCGGCCAGCCGCTGTTCGGCGACGGGGTGCGGCGGGCTTCCACAGGCAACGCACCCCACGGCCTGCACGGCGCTGCCGCCGCGAGCAACAGCGCGGTGGCGCGCGCTGGTAACCAGGACAACACATCGTCGGCCCGCGCGGCCCACTTGCCCGCCCATTCCCAGTGCCGCCCGTTATGGGTGCCGCGGTAGCCCCACATCGCGTCGGCGGTGTTGGCAAAGCGGTAAACCGCCGCACCCG
>CAZANT010000146.1:0-6765 GCA_964486575.1 uncultured Burkholderiaceae bacterium
ACTGGTCTGTGAGCATGGGTTCGACGACCTGGCCGGTGCGGGTGCAACGCGGCACCATCAGCTTGTGTTTTTTCACCTCCACCAGGGCGCCCAGGGCTTCCAGGTCAGCGACGATTTTTTTGCGGGCCACGAAGCGGTCCAGTCCCTGGTAGGCGGTGGGCGCTTGCGCGTTGACCTTGGCGTCCAGCGTCAGCACACAAATCATCGGCAGCTGGTGGCGCTGGCCCACCGCGTAGTCGTTGGGGTCGTGCGCGGGCGTGACTTTGACCACGCCGGTGCCAAAGGCCCTGTCCACATAGTCGTCGGCAATCACTGGGATGTCCCGGTCGCACAAGGGCAGCTTCACCCGTTGGCCAATGAGGTGCGCGTAGCGCTCATCTTCGGGGTGCACCATCACCGCCACGTCGCCCAGCATGGTCTCCGGCCGCGTGGTGGCGACGGTGAGGGAACCGCTCCCGTCAGCCAAGGGGTAGGCAATGTGCCACAGGCTGCCGTCTTCTTCCTCGCTCTCCACTTCGAGATCAGACACCGCGCTCATCAGCACCGGGTCCCAGTTCACCAGGCGCTTGCCGCGGTAGATCAGGCCTTGTTCGTAGAAGCGCACGAAGGTTTCGGTGACCACGGTCGAAAGCTTCGGGTCCATGGTGAAGTACTCGCGGCTCCAGTCCACGCTGTCGCCCATGCGGCGCATCTGGGTGGTGATGGTGTTGCCGCTTTTCTCTTTCCACTCCCAGACCTTGGCCACGAAGTTCTCGCGGCCCAGGTCGTGGCGACTAACCTGTTGCTCCTGCAACTGGCGCTCCACCACGATTTGTGTGGCGATGCCTGCATGGTCGGTGCCTGGAACCCAGACGGTGTTGAACCCGGCCATCCGGTGGTAGCGGGTCAGGCTGTCCATGATGGTTTGGTTGAACGCGTGCCCCATGTGCAGCGTGCCGGTCACGTTCGGTGGAGGCAATTGGATGGCAAAGGCCGGTGAGCCCGCCTTGGGTGCTTGGGTGCCACGGTAGCCAGCCACGCCGTAACCGCGTTTTTCCCATTCGGGGCCCCACTGCGCCTCAATGGCCGCAGGCTCGAAAGATTTGGACAGGGATTGCAGGCCCGGCTGGGGCGCGGTGTCGTTCATGGTGACCCAAAGGAAAAGTGGGATGGCACTCGGAGGGAATGCAGGGCGTTGACAGGAGAAAAGCCTGTTGATTTTACCGACCTCAGATGGTCGTTTCGTGCTGAATCGGGATAATGGCAGCTCACGCTGACCTGCCTTTTTCTTTCGGGATGTCCACACGCCATGCTGTTTCTGCTTTCCCCGGCCAAGTCGCTGGACTATGACACGCCGGCAGGGGAGGTTCCCCACACCAAACCGCAGTTTGTGGCTCAGTCGGCCGAGCTGATTGACCTGCTCAAACCCCAGACGCCGCCGCAGATCGCCAAGCTGATGGGTCTGAGCGACGCGCTCGCCACGCTCAATGTGGCGCGCTACCAGGCCTGGTCGCCCCGGTTCACCGCCCACAACGCCAAACAGGCCGTGCTGGCTTTCAATGGCGATGTGTACGACGGACTGGATGCCAAAACGCTCAAGCTCCAGGACCTGGAGTGGGCACAACAGCACCTGTGCATTCTGAGTGGCCTGTACGGCGTGCTGCGGCCGCTGGACCGGATGCAGCCGTACCGGCTGGAAATGGGCACGGCGCTGGCCAACCCCAAGGGGCGCGACCTGTACAAGTTCTGGGGCACGCAGATTGCCGAGCACCTCAACCAGCGCCTGCGGGCCGAGCTCGCGCCGGTGGTGGTGAACCTCGCTTCGCAGGAGTACTTCAAAGCGGTAGACCGCAAGGCGTTGAAGGCCCGCGTGATCGAGTGTGTGTTCGAGGACTGGCGGCCCGACACCCAAAACGGCGCCACGGGTGGGCAGTACAAGGTCATCAGCTTATTCGCCAAGCGGGCGCGTGGGCTGATGGCGCGTTATGCCATCACCCAGCGTGTCGTCACGCCAAACAAGCTGGAGGGCTTCAAGCTCGACGGTTATGCGTTTGACGCGGCGGTCTCTGCACGGGACCGGCTGGTGTTTCGCCGCAAGGCGGCGTAATTTGCACAGAGACCAGGCCATGGGCAACGGCACCTCCCGCCAGACTGTGACCCCGGCACTGCGCGAGTGGATTGTCGCGCAGGCCCAGGCCGGGTTGGGCGCCGAGAAAATACTGCAGGCCATGCTGGATGCAGGCTGGCAGGAGGCGGTGGCGGTAGACGCCATGGAGGGCGCACTCGGCGAACAATCGATCGTGGCGCAGTTACCGCCCGCGGTGCCAGTGCCCCGCGTGCCGTTGGAAGATTCCCCGCTCTACCTTGACTTGGGCGACCGCAAGGTCCACATCATCAGCCACATGCAGAAGCCGCCGATTGTGGTGATTGGCGGTTTTCTGAGCGACGAAGAATGCAACCAGATGGTCGATGCTGCCCGGCCCCGCATGGTGCGCTCCCGCACGGTGGACACCCAGACCGGTGGCGAAGAACTCAACGACGCGCGCACCAGCAGCGGCATGTTTTTCACCCGTGGGCAAAACGAGATCGTCCAGCGAATCGAGGCGCGGATTGCCCGGCTCCTGAACTGGCCTGTGGAAAACGGCGAAGGCATTCAGGTGCTGCACTACCACCCGGGCGCCGAGTACCGGCCACACTACGACTACTTCAACCCCAGTGACCCTGGCACCGCCAGCATTTTGAAGCGCGGAGGCCAGCGGGTTGGCACGCTGCTGATGTATTTGAACGACCCCGACCGAGGTGGTGCGACCACCTTTCCCGATGTGCGGCTGGAGGTGGCGCCCAAGCGCGGTAACGCGGTGTTTTTCAGCTACGACCGGCCCGACCCGTCCACCCAAAGCCTGCATGGCGGCGCGCCGGTTCTGGCGGGTGAGAAGTGGATTGCCACCAAATGGCTGCGCGAGCGGGAATTCACCTGACCACCAGACATCGGCTTGCAGAACAGCCCAGAACCGGCCATGAAACCAGTTTCCCAGTAACTTTCAAGCCAAATCGAACTCAAGCCCAATTATTTCCTCAAGGTGTTGCTATGAAAATAAGAGCAAATGACATCCAGATGGAAGTCGAAGACAGCGGAGACGTGTCGCGCCCACCGGTGTTGCTGGTGATGGGTCTGGGCATGCAACTGATCGCTTGGCCGCAGGCCTTTGTGGACGCGCTGGTGGCCGCCGGTTACCGCGTCATCCGACATGACAACCGCGACATTGGCCTGTCGCAGCACTTCGACGAACTCGGCGTGCCCAATCTGGCGCTCGCCGCCATCAAACACAAGCTCGGCTTGCGCCTGCACCCACCCTATACCCTGACCGACATGGCCAAAGACGCGCTCGGCGTGCTCGACGCACTGGCGATTCCTCAGGCCCATGTGGTGGGCGTGAGCATGGGCGGGATGATCGCCCAGCGCATGGCCATTGCCGCGCCCGGCCGGGTGCTGAGCCTCACCAGCGTGATGAGCTCCAGCGGCGCACGCCGGCTGCCATCGGCCGAGCCGCGGGTGTTGCGCGCCATGCTGGGCCGCCCCGCCAACCCCAGCCGTGAGGCGGCCATCGACCACACCACCGCGCTGTTTCGACTGATTGGCAGCCCCGGCTTCCCCTTGCCGGAGGCCGAGCTGCGCGAACGTGTCGGCCAGAGCCTGGCTCGCAGCCACCATCCCGCCGGTATTGCACGTCAAATGCTGGCGGTGGTGGCCGACGACCGGGCCGCGGCGTTGCCCAAGCTGCGCTGCCCCACGTTGGTGGTTCATGGCAAGGCTGACCCGCTGGTGCCGTTCGCCTGTGGCGAAGACACCGCCCGCCGAATACCCGGCGCCCAGCTGGTGGCGGTGGAGGGCATGGGCCACGACCTGCCGCCCGGCGTGGTGCAGCGCCTGCTGGCTGCTTTGCTGCCGTTTTTGAAGTCCGTCCCCGCCCGCTGAGCCCCGCCCCCGATGCCCGACCTGACCCCCAACAACTCCCCCCTTGGCAAAGCCAGCGCCTACGCCGACCAGTACGACCCCACCCTCCTGTTCCCGCTGCCGCGTAGCGACAAGCGCAGCGAGTTGGGCCTGGGCGAACGCGTGCCTTTCCTGGGCGTCGATCTGTGGACCGCGTTCGAGCTGGGCTGGCTCAACGCCCGTGGCCGGCCGCAGGTGGCGATCGCCCACATCAGCGTGCCCTGCGAATCGCGCAACATCGTGGAGAGCAAGTCCTTCAAGCTCTACCTCAATAGCTTCAACAACACCCGGTTTGCCGATGCGTCGGAGGTTCAGGCCCGCATTCGCACCGATGTGTCGGAAGCCGTATGGCGCGGCGGGCCGATGCTGTCGTCGGTGGGGGTACGGCTCCTGTCGCCCGAGGTGTTTGCCCGTGAAGTGGTGCACGAACTCGATGGCCTGAGCCTGGACCGGCTCGACATCGAGTGCGACCGCTACACGCCCGCACCCGAGCTGCTGCAGGCGGCCGTCGGCGAACAACCGGTGACCGAGCTGCTGACCAGCCAGCTGCTGAAAAGCAACTGCCTGGTGACCGGCCAGCCCGATTGGGCCAGTTTGCAGATTGGCTACAGCGGGCCGCAAATTGAGCAAGGCGGCCTGTTGCAATACATCGTCAGCTACCGCAACCACAACGAGTTCCACGAGCAATGCGTCGAACGCATCTTCATGGACATCTGGACCCGCTGCAAACCCATCAAACTCAGCGTTTACGCCCGCTACACCCGGCGTGGCGGTCTGGACATCAACCCCTTTCGCACCAGCCATCCGCAGGCGTTTCCGGCCAACCTTCGAACCGCGCGCCAGTAGCGCGCTGGACGGCTCTCAATCGTTGGCAGGGAGCCAGTCGCAGCGCAGCAGGTCCCTGGCATGGGCCTGGGCGCGCCAGGCGACGTAGGTGGACGGCAGAAAAAACGCCAATGCGCACAGTGGCGTGGCCCACCAGCCCCACAGCAGGGTGACTGGCAGCAGGCCAATCAGGCCCATAAGCCAGCCAATCAACATCAGGTCCCAGAGGTGGTATTCAAGCGGGTGGTCGTGGCGGTGGGCCACATGCCATCGCTTGATGCGTTGCAGCTCGGCAAGCGACAGACTCACGATCACGGCGAACCCCCTTCCTGGACGGTGGAACTGTAAGCAGTGGGTCCGCCACCGTCAACCCGGCTTGGGCCGGGTTGTCATGCCTATCGGGGCTGCGGTCAGAAGTTGGCGATCAGTGTGACCCGGAACGAGCGCGACTCGATCGGATGGAAGTGCACGTCGTCCACCGGAGCGGCTTCACCGCGCAGTTGCGAGGTGTAGAAGTAGTCGATCGACGACGCCTTGGTGTTGGTGAGGTTGAAGCCCTCCAGCTCCAGCCGCAGCTTCGGGCTGAACTTGTAGCCAATTCGGCCGTTGAGGGTGGCGGTTTTTTGCGATCGCACCGAGTTGTCTTCGAGCAGCGGACGCGGGCCGAAGTAGCGCAATTGCAGCGCGCCGAAGTAGGGGCCGAGATTGTCCACGGCCAGCGCCACCGATGCCACGCCTTCCACCGCGCCGGGGATGCGGCGTCCCGCCGGGTCGTTGTCGCGGAAACGCGCTTTGGCAAACGCCAAGTCCGCGTCCAGAGTCAGCCAGCGGGTCGCCCGGTAGTAGTTGGAGAACTCGATGCCGGTGCGGCGGCTGGGGCGGCCAGCTTCCGTGTTGCCAGCATCCCCCACAAACACCAGCTCCGAGTCAAAGTCGAGTTGGTAGAGCGACAGCGAGGTTTGCAGTCCGGGGAGGAGTTCGCTGCGCACGCCCAGCTCGACGCTTTGTGCGCGCACCAGGCCAGGCACGCGGTCCACTGGGTCCAAGGTTTTGGGGTCCACCGTGATGGTGGTGCCACGCGCGTCGTTGCTGTTGAAGCCACGGCCCACACCGGCATAGAACTCGGTTTTGGCGAAGGGCCCGAAGATCAGGTTGAGCTTAGGGCTGGTGATTTGGTCGTTGGTTTTGCCCGAGTTGGCGGGGTTGTCGCTGGCCACATCGAAGCGGTAGCTGTCGGTGCGCAGTCCGGCGACCGTGCGGAACGAGTCGGTCCAGCGGGTGGTGTTCTCTAGGTACAGACCGAGGCTACCTTCGGTGATTTTGTCTTGCCGCGTGGTGGCCAGGCGCCGCTGCGCCACGGTGTTGTACAGGCCGTTGCGGATGTTGTCGTTCTGCAGTTGCAGGCCGATGGTGGTCTCCCCATCGCGGCCGAAGACTGGAGTGACCCAGCTGTGGCTGGCGTTGAGGCCGGAGGTGACGCGCTGGTCCTTCTGGTTGAACTGGTCGCCGTTGACCGGATCGTCCAGGAAGTAGGTGAAGTTGGAAAAAAGATCAAGCTGGTTGCGGATCACGTAGGCGGTGACCTTGGTCGACGTGCTGCCGGTGATGTTGTGCCAGCCCCCCGACAGGCTGTAGCGCGATGAACGGCCCCCGTCGGTCTGGTCGATCGCATCAAACCGGTTCAGCGCGCCCGATTCCACCGCGCGCAGCGGGATCTGATTGGAGGCGTGGTACCGGTTGGTGTTGTAAGCCATTGCCGTCACGTTGAAGCCCTGAGCCGCGGTGCCTTCGCTGTAGCGAAGCACCCCGTTGAGCTTCTTGAAGTTGTCGCCCACCACAAACGGCCGGTCGTTCTGGAACAGCTCCAGTGCATAAAGCAGGTGGCCCAGACCAAGCCGCGGCGAATCGGCGAGCAGGGTGCGGCGGTAGCCGAACTGCCCCAGGCTGATGCTGGCAATCCCTTGCTT
>CAZANT010000147.1:0-6665 GCA_964486575.1 uncultured Burkholderiaceae bacterium
ACACCATCGGCTTGTCGTACACCGGCAGCAGCTGCTTGCTGATGGCCAGCGTGGCAGGGTGCAGCCGGGTACCGGAGCCGCCAGCCAGGATGATGCCTTTGCGAACAGTCATAAAACGGGGCCAGGGGTTAGAGAATTTCAGAAAGCATCCGCGCCACACCGTCCTGCCAAGGCGGCAAGGTCAAGCCGAAGGTGGCTTGCAGCTTGCGGGTATCCAGCCGGGAATTGTGTGGCCTGCGAGCCGCCGTGGCAAAAGCACTGCTGGGCACGGGCCGGATGACATCCGCATCCATATTGGTAGCAACACCGCGAGACTTCGCTAGGGCCAAGACCTCTTTGGCGTATAAGAACCAGTTGGTCTGTCCAGCAGCAGCCACATGGTACACACCGCCGTCTTCCGGGTGGCGGTGAAGGTGCCGGATTGCATGCGCCGTCACATCGGCCAGCAACTCTGCGCCGGTAGGCGCGCCAAACTGGTCATCAATCACCGTCAGTGGGTCGCGCTCTTTGGCCAGCCGCAACATGGTTTTGGCAAAGTTGCCGCCGCGCGCCGCGTAGACCCAGCTGGTGCGCAAAATCAGATGGCGTGGGCATAGTTGGGTGATCAGACGCTCGCCCTCCAGCTTGGTCTGGCCATACACATTGAGCGGCGCAGGGCTGTCAGTCTCTTGCCAGGGAGTGCTGCCAGACCCGTCAAACACATAGTCTGTTGAGTAATGAACCATCCACGCGCCCAGGGCGGCTGCTTCACGGGCCAGTACACCGGGCGCTGTGGCGTTCAGCGTTCGAGCCAGTTCGGGCTCACTCTCGGCCTTGTCAACCGCTGTGTGGGCGGCGGCATTGACGATGACGTCTGGCCGAACAGCACGGACTGTCTTGGCCAACGCTTCAGGCCGGCCGAAATCACCACAAAAGTTGGTGCTGTCAAAGTCCAGCGACACCACCTCACCCAGCGGTGCCAGGCTCCGCTGAAGCTCCCAGCCGACCTGCCCGCCTTTGCCGAACAGCAGTATCTTCATGCGATGCGCGTATCGTAGTTTTTTTCAACCCAGCGCTGGTAAGCGCCGGACAACACATTGGCCACCCACGTTGGGTTATCCAGGTACCACTCTATGGTCTTACGAATACCCGTCTCAAAGGTTTCAGCAGGTCGCCAGCCCAGTTCCTGTTCGATCTTGCTGGCATCAATCGCGTAGCGCCGATCGTGGCCGGGTCGGTCGGTCACATGGGTGATCTGCTGTGCGTAGGACTGGCCATCGGTGCGCGGTCGAATCTCGTCAAGCAATTGGCACACTGTGCACACGATCTCCAGATTGGGCTTTTCGTTCCAACCGCCGATGTTGTAGGTCTCGCCTAACCGACCCGCCTCCAAAACACATCGCAATGCACTGCAATGGTCTTTGACATAGAGCCAGTCGCGGATTTGTTGGCCATCACCGTACACAGGCAAGGGCTTGCCTGCGAGCGCATTGACGATCATCAGGGGAATGAGCTTCTCAGGGAAATGGAAGGGGCCGTAGTTATTGGAGCAGTTGGTGGTGATCACCGGCAGCCCATAGGTATGGTGGTAGGCACGAACGAGGTGGTCGCTCGCCGCTTTGCTGGCCGAGTAGGGGCTGTTGGGTTCGTAGCGGCTGGTCTCTTTGAAGGCTGGGGCGCTGGGCGCGAGTGAGCCGTAAACCTCGTCGGTAGACACATGCACCAGGCGAAACGCACTTCTTTCGCTGTCGTGCAAACCACTCCAATAGGCTTTCACCGCTTCCAGCAGCCGAAATGTGCCAACGATGTTGGTTTGGATGAACGCTTCGGGTCCGTGAATGGAACGGTCCACGTGCGATTCCGCAGCAAAATTCAGAACCGCTCGCGGCCGGTAGCGCGGGAGCAAGTCGGCCCACAGGGCCGGCTCTGCGATGTCGCCCTGCACAAAAATATGGCCGGAATGACCCTCCAGCGCTGACAGATTTTCTCGGTTGCCGGCGTAGGTCAGCTTGTCCAGATTGACAACCGGTTCACGCGACTGGGCCAGCCAGTCCAGCACGAAGTTCGCGCCAATGAAGCCGGCACCGCCAGTCACCAAAATCATAGGGAGTTCCAGAATTCAACGTCTGCCGCAGCACACGTCATTCATGAATTATCCCACTGCCCAAGTGGACAGCACCTTAGAAGTGGATGCCTTGCATCATCTGCTGCATGGCCACCGCCTCGGCGGACAGTTGCGGCTTGCCGCCCTTTTCGCCTTTGGCTGCAGCCGAGTCGGGGAACATGCGGAAGCTGGTGTTCATGGCGATCTGCGCCACCCTCGGTACCAGCGCGTGCATGACCTGCCCTGCGATACCCAGGCGAGTGGCGATGCGCACTGGCTTGAAGATACAGGCCTGAGCGATCAGGTCGGCGGCCTCTTCAGGGCTCAGCGTAGGCACGTTGTCGTACATCTTGGTCGGCGCGATCATGGGGGTGCGCACCAGCGGCATGTTGATGGTGGTGAAGGTAATGCCTTGGTCAGCGTACTCGCTGGAAGCGCAGCGTGTCCATGCATCCAATGCAGCCTTGGAAGCCACATAGGCCGAGAATCGAGGCGCATTGGTAAGCACCCCAATCGAACTGATATTGACCACATGGCCGCGCTTCTTGGCGACCATGCCCGGAAGCAACCCCATCGTGACACGCAGGCATCCGAAGTAATTGAGCTGCATGGTGCGCTCAAAGTCATGGAATCGGTCGTAGCTGGACTCGATGGCCCGGCGAATGGAGCGGCCGGCATTGTTGATCAGGAAGTCGACGCCGCCGTGGTTGTCGTTCAGCATTTTTGTGAAACGGTCGCAGTCGGCCATGTCGGCGATGTCTGCGGTGTAAGCGATGAACTGGTACCCCTTGGCTTTGGCTTCGGCACAGGCTTCGTCGAGCTTGTCCTGGTCGCGGCCGCAAATGATGGTGGTTGCACCCGCTTCGGCAAATTTGTGCGCCGCCGCCAGACCAATCCCGGATGAGCCACCAGTGACCAGGACCACTTTGCCGCCAGCCGTGCCCTTGAGCGAACGGTCAATGTGCAAGTCCGGGTCGAGGTGACGCTCCCAGTAATCCCACAAGCGCCATGCGTAATCTTTCAGGTTGGGGCAGGCTACTCCAGAGCCCTTCAACGCGGCCAATGTGTCTCGGCAGTCGAAACGGGTCGGGTAATTCACGAACGACAACATGTCTTCCGGCAGGCCCAGGTCCTTCAGCACCGCATTGCGAATACGCCGCACCGGCGCCAGTGCCATCAGGCCTTTCTTCACGCTCTTCGGGATGAACCCCAACAGCGCCGCATTGATGAACAGGTTCATCTTTGGCGCGTGCGCGGCCCTGCTGAAAATGTCCAGCACGTCGCCGACGCGGTAGCCCACTGGGTCCACGAGGTGGAAACACCGCTTGGCAATGTCAGCCTTGTGACTGATCACATCGAGTGCGTTGACCACAAAGTCCACGGGCACGATGTTGATGCGCCCACCCTCCAGACCCACAGCGGGCATCCATGGGGGTAGCAGCTGCCGCATTCGCTGGATGAGCTTGAAGAAGTAGTAGGGCCCATCGATCTTGTCCATCTCGCCGGTGGTGCTGTCGCCCACCACCATGGCGGGGCGGTAGACCGACCACTTGCCCTTGTGCTCTTGGCGCACGATTTTTTCGCTCTCGTGCTTGGTCATGAAGTAGGGGTGGTCGTAGTTCTCGGCTTCCTCGAACATGTCTTCGCGGAACACGCCTTCGTACAGCCCGGCCGCAGCGATGGATGACACATGGTGAAAGTGCCCAGCGTCGATCGCCTTAGCAAATTCCACCGTGTGGCGGGTGCCGTCGACGTTGACCGCGACCTGGCTTTCTTCGTCGGCACCGAGGTCGTAGACAGCAGCCAGGTGGTAAAAATGGTCGATCTGGCCCTTGAGCTTTTTGATGTCTTCGGCAGACACACCCAGCTTCTTGGTGGTCAGGTCCCCATGCACCGGCACCACGCGGGCCGCACTCACACCCCAGTACTCGCGCAGCCCCGCCACCTTCGCAGCGCTTTCCTTGCGAATCAGGAAATACACCACCGAGCCTTTGCGCTCAAGCAACTTTTTAACCAGACGCTTGCCGATGAATCCGGTGGCGCCGGTGACGAAATACTGCATGTCGATCTCCCAAATGTGAGGCGTATTTTTGTCCAAACCACACAGCCCCCGATTCCGCACAAACCCGCGCAACCCTAGGCAGACCGGCCTAGCAATTTAGTCAAGCCCCCCTACCGCGCTCCCGTCAGGGTGCGTAAAGTCAAGGGTGTAGCAAATGTGACAACTCACATACACACCGATTCATCCCATTTCCTGGAGAACCCATGGTCAAGAAACTGCAGAAAACCGTTGCCGACAAAAAGACCGGCGCCCAACTGTCGAGCACCGTCAAGGACTCAGCACAGCAAATCTGGCTGGCCGGTCTGGGTGCTTTCGCCAAAGCCCAGGAAGAAGGTGGCAAGGTGTTTGATGCCCTGGTCAAAGAAGGACTGAGCATCCAGCGTAAGACCCAGTCCGTGGCCGAAGAAAAAATCACCGAGGCCACCAGCAAAATGAGCACCATGGCCACCGACATCACCTCCAAAGCCTCCGGCCAATGGGACAAGCTGGAAAACATCTTTGAAGACCGCGTCGCCAAGGCCTTGAACAAACTGGGTGTACCGTCGGCCAAAGACGTAGCGGCTTTGAGTGCACGTGTGGACGCGCTGACCAAACAAGTCCAAGGCACCAAACCGCGCGCAGCCGCCAAGCCAGTGGCCAGGAAGACGGCTGCAAGCACCGCCAAGGCTGCGGCAACCGCGACCGAAGCCCAACCTGTCGCCAAGAAACGCGCACCGGCCCGCAAGAAAGCTGCGCCCGCCGCCTGATATCGATATTCCGGTCGATAAAAAAGGGACGGCTTGCCGTCCCTTTTGCGTTTTCGAGCGCCGGCAGACACCGGGTGTTTCCCGCTGTGCAAGCATCCGCGGGTCGGTTAAAGTCTGCGCAACTATAAGGGCATCTCCATGGCGAAAAAAGCGCCACGCCGTACGGCCGAACGCATTCTTGAAGTGACGCTGGAACTGTTCAACCGTTTTGGTGAGCCCAACGTCTCCACAACGCTGATTTCGGCCGAACTCGGCATCAGTCCGGGCAACCTGTACTACCACTACCCCGCCAAAGACGAGCTGATCAACTCGCTCTTTGACCGCTATGAGCGCGCGCTCAACGAGCTGCTCAATGCCAGCGACGGGGTACGCAACGTAGAGGACGCCTGGTTTTTCATGCACACCCTGTTCGAGTTGATCTGGCAGTACCGTTTCCTGTACCGTGACCTGAACGACCTTCTGAGCAAGAACCGCCGGCTGGAGACGCATTTCCAATGGGTGCTGAAGAACAAAACTCGGTCGGTGAAAGCGCTGCTGGATGGCATGAGCCGCTCTGGGGCGTTAAGAATCGACTCGCGCGAGGTCGAGGCGACTGCCACGAGCATGGTGGTGGTGCTGACCTACTGGCTGAGCTACGAGTACGTGCGTGATCCCCGTCGTGCTCTGGAGCCCGAAAGCGCCCAGGCAGCGTTGCTGCGCGGCGCCCACCACGTACTCAACCTGCTGGTGCCCTACCTGGAGCAGGGACAACGCACGCACTTGTTGTCGCTGGTGGGCGCCTACACGCCCCAGGGCTGAAGCCAGTTTTGATAAGCTGGCACTGGCTAAAAAACCACAATTACGGACACAAACATGGCAAAGTGGGCTGCTTTCCCGCATCGGGCCGACTACGCTTTCGATGTCACCAGCGTCAAGAAGCACTGGGCCAGGCTGCACTTGGGCGACGCTGAGCCACTGCCCAAATCCGCCAAGGTACTGGAAGCCTGGGTACTCTTTCACAACGGCGAGTTTCAATTGGCCGCTGAACTCGGCCTGAAGGCGGGCGGCGCAGGGTTGACGGTGGCTAACAAGGCCACCTGCATCCATGCCAACTACCTGGAAACGCGGGAGAAAGCCAAGCTCGACCTGTTCACGGAAGTTGCCGAGCGCGCGGCCGTGCAGGCAGCAGAATCGCCAGACAACGCCAACGCTTGGTACCAGCAAGCCTACGCACTAGGGCGTTACGGCCAGGGCATCAGCGTGGCAAAAGCATTGGCTCAGGGCCTGGGTACACGCGTCAAAGATGCCTTGGAGAAAACCATCCAGCTCCAGCCATTGCATGCCGATGCGCACATCACCCTTGGCGCCTTCCACGCCGAGGTGATCGACAAGGTCGGCTCACTGATCGGCGGTATGACCTATGGCGCTAAAAAAGATGCTGGGCTTAAGATGTTCCAGCAGGCGCTGAAACTCAACCCCGGCTCGGCCATTGCGATGGTGGAGTACGCCAACGGCCTGGTCATGCTGGAAGGCGAGCGCCGCATGAAAGAAGCCACCGCACTCTACGAGCAAGCCGCCGCCTGCACGCCGATGGATGCGATGGAGCGGCTGGATGTGGAGTTGGCGCGGGCAGAGCTAAGCGACAGTTAAGCGGCTACTCAAAGCATACACGCGCGTTTTTTATCAAGCTGAAGGTCCAATCCTCGCGCCCAGTGAGACGAAGTACAGCTTACGCAATCCCGACTAAATTTGTTGGGAATCTTAGATGCGACGGGTTTAAATCGTTTCGTCACTT
>CAZANT010000148.1:0-6630 GCA_964486575.1 uncultured Burkholderiaceae bacterium
CCACTGAACGCCGACACCGACGGTGCGGCCGTGGCCGCGCAACAAGCCGCCCTCTGGTGGCAAAAAGACCCGGCGACCGACGCCGCCATCCGCGCCCGCTTTGCTGCCTGGACCGCCCGTGCGGCCAGTGGCGCACTGGACGCGTGGGCGCACACGCCGCGCGGCCGCTTGGCCTTGCTTGTGCTCACCGACCAGTTCCCGCGCAACATGTACCGCGACTCGCCCCAGGCCTTCGCCTTCGACGCGCTGGCCCGCCGCTGGTGTCTGGATGGCCTGCAGCGCGGTGACGACCAGGCGCTGCCACCCATCGCTCGGGTGTTTTTCTACCTGCCGCTGGAGCACTCGGAAGAGTTGGCTGACCAAGTGCGCGCGGTCGCGCTCATGCGCGCCCTCTCCCAAGCGGTACCACCAGCCCAAGCAGAGGCTTTTTCCAGCTATAGCCGTTTCGCCGAGCGCCACCATGCGATCGTCGCGCGCTTCGGCCGTTTCCCGCACCGCAACGCCGTCCTTGGCCGGCCGTCCACACCCGAGGAAGTGGCGTTCTTGCAAACGCCAGGTTCATCGTTCTGAGCAAGCGCTGCTGTCCGACAGCCGCGCGCCGTGTTGCCTGACACGGCCGGTGCGGCTTTCGCGTCGTAATGGGCGACCACCGTTCACCCACCAGGTACCGAGATGAAACCATTCGAAATCACGTCCGACATGCTGACCCTGGTTGGTGTGTTTTACCCCACGGGTTACGCCGTGGTCATGTTCCCGACCGCCGAGGCGGCACAGCAGGCCGCCAACGCGCTCGACCGCGAGCTTGGCGAGGCAGGCGAAGTGATGCTGCTCAACGCCAGCACCGTGCTGAGTCAGATCGGCAAGGTCGGCGGCGAGTCCGACGTGGAGTTGCCGTCGGTCGGAACCGAAGCCGCCACGGTGCAGAAGTATGTAAAGCTGGCCCGCGAGGGCCACCACGCGATGCTGGTCAAAACACCCTCCAGCGAGGTGGCCGAGGCCGTGATGGTGGAGGCCCGCAAGGGTGCGTTCTCCTACGCCCAGCGGTACCATTTTTTGGCGATGGAAGACCTGGTGTAGCCCGGTCCCGCCTGCTACCGTGGCGGGCGTTCTACACTGCACGCCAACCACCGGAGTGCATGCCATGACCTCGCGCCACGTCACCCTGTTCCACTGTCCCCAAACCCGTTCCTCCGGCGCACTGCTGCTGCTCGAAGAACTGCAGGCCGACTACACCCTGCACACGCTCAACATGAAAGCCGGCGAGCACCGGCAACCGGCTTACCTCGCCATCAATCCGATGGGCAAGGTGCCTGCAGTGCGGCATGGGGAAGCCCTTGTCACGGAGCAGGTGGCCATCTTCATCTACCTTGCCGACCTCTACCCCGAAGCGGGCCTCGCCCCCGCCATCGGCGACCCTTTGCGCGGACCCTACCTGCGCTGGCTGGCCTATTACGGCGCCAGCTTCGAGCCAGCGGTGGTGGACAAGTCTCAAAACAGCGTGCCGCCGCAAGGGATGTGCCCCTATGGCGACTTCGACACCATGCTCAAGACCCTGACCGACCAGCTCGAACGCGGCCCCTACCTGCTGGGTGAACGCTTCAGCGCCGCCGACGTGTTGTGGGGCGGCGCGCTGGCCTGGACGACGATGTTCGGCCTCGTGCCCAAGCTGCCGGTCATCGCGTCCTACCTTGCCCGTCACTACGCCCGCCCGGCTGTGGCCCGGGTGCAGGCGCAAGACGCGGCACTGGCCGCCCGGCACGCGTCCGCCGCCTGACAATCGCAAAAACGGGAGACCAAACCATGCCCACCTACACCGTCACCGCCCCCGAAGGCCGGCTGAGCGCCGACCACAAAGCCGACCTTGCCGCCGCCATCACCCGCGTGCACAACGCGGTTACCGGCGCGCCCACCTACTTTGCGCAGGTGATTTTTGTCGACGTGAAACCCGGCAACTACTTCATTGGCGGCAAGCCACTCGCCGCCGATCAGGTGTTTGTGCACGGCCAGATCCGCGCGGGTCGCAGCACCGGCGACAAAGACAAGCTCATTGCCGGCCTCCTCGAGGCGGTCGCCCAAGCCGCTGCAGCGCCGCACCACGCCGTGTGGGTCTATCTGCTGGACCTGGTCCCTCGCCAGATGGCCGAGTTCGGCCACGTCCTGCCCGAGCCCGGCGGCGAGGCGGCCTGGACGGCGGCCCTGCCGCCCGAGGACCGTGCGCGCATGGAACGGATTGGTCAGTGAACCTGTGCCCAACACGGCTGACACCGTGCGCAAGCCGGTGAGACCCGCCGCGGCCGCTTCGGTGGCCGAAGCGTGGTTGGCCACCCGCAACTGGACCGCCTTCGACTTCCAGCGCGAGGTCTGGCAGGCCATGGCGGGTGGCCAGAGTGGGTTGTTGCACGCCACCACCGGTTCAGGCAAAACCTATGCGGTGTGGCTGGGCATCTTGCAGGCCCTGCAAAACGTTATGCCGGCCGGACGCAGCGCACCGCCGTTGAGTGTCATCTGGATCACGCCCATGCGGGCGCTGGCGGCAGACACCGGGCGCGCCTTGCAAACGCCGCTGGCCGACCTCGCGCCGCACTGGACCCTGGGGCTTCGCACCGGCGACACGGCCAGCGGCGAACGGGCCAAACAAGACCGGCGTTTTCCCACGGTGTTGGTCACCACCCCCGAGTCGCTGAGCCTGATGCTGGCGCGCGACAACGCACCGGCCGAATTGGCCAGCGTTCGCTGTGTGGTGGCCGACGAGTGGCACGAGTTGATGGGCAACAAACGCGGCGTGCAGCTGCAGCTGGCGCTGGCCCGGCTGCGCCGCTTCAACCCGGCCTTGATGACCTGGGGGCTCAGTGCAACGCTAGGAAATTCAGAGCAGGCGATGCAGGTTTTATGCGGGCTTGGGACAGATTTGGCTTCAAACACCGGCAAAAGACGGGTCCAGAAGCCCACAGCGGTGCTGGTGCGCGGCCGGCTCGACAAAACCTTGCTGATCGACACCTTGCTGCCGCCCGACCCGGGCCGTTATTCTTGGGCTGGGCACCTGGGGGGGCGCATGCTTCAGCCGGTGATCGACGAAATTGCCTGCTCCGGCCCGACGCTGGTGTTCACCAACACCCGGTCGCAGGCCGAGATCTGGTACCAGCTGCTGCTGGACGCCAAGCCCGAATGGGCCGGCGAAATTGCGCTGCACCATGGCAGCCTCGACAAAGAGGTTAGGGCGTGGGTGGAGGCCGGTTTGAAGGACGGCCGCTTGCGAGCGGTGGTGGCCACCTCGTCGCTCGACCTCGGAGTGGACTTTTTGCCGGTGGAGCGGGTGCTGCAAATCGGTTCTGCCAAGGGCGTGGCGCGGCTGCTGCAGCGCGCGGGCCGCAGTGGACATGCGCCGGGTCGGCCCAGCCGCATCACCCTGGTGCCCACCAACACGCTGGAAATCCTCGAGGGCGCGGCGGCACGCTGTGCGGCACAGGCCGGACGGGTGGAAAAGCGCGAATCGCCCGAGAAGCCGCTCGACGTGCTGGTGCAGCATCTGGTGACCGTGGCCCTCGGTGGCGGGTTCGCCGCCGACCCGCTGCCTGGCGGAGGTTTCACATCCGACGCGCTGTACGACGAAGTCATCACCGCCTGGGCCTACCGCCATCTCAGCCGCGCCGAGTTTGACTGGGCACTGGCGTTCTGCGAGCGCGGCGGCACCAGCCTCACCGCCTACCCCGATTACCACCGCATCCGCCTCGACGACCAGGGCATCTTCCGCGTGCCTGACCGGGGCATTGCGCGCCGCCATCGGCTGGCCATTGGCACCATCGTCAGCGACGCGGCCATGCAGGTGAAGTACCTCTCCGGCGGCAAGATCGGCACGGTGGAAGAGAGCTTCGTCGCCCGGCTGCGCAAGGGCGATTGCTTTGTGTTTGCAGGCCGCTTGCTGGAGTTTGTGCGGGTGCACGAGATGGTGGCGTTTGTGAAAAAAGCGCAAAAGACCAAAGGCACGGTGCCCAGTTGGCAGGGCGGCAAGATGCCGCTTTCCACCGAAATGGCCGATGCGGTGCTGGCGCTGATGCAGCGCGCCCAGCAAGGCGACTACAGCGAGCCCGAGCTGCAGGCCGCACAACCCATGCTGCAAACTCAGGCCAGTCTGTCGCGGCTGCCCACGCCCGGCACGCTGCTGGTGGAAAGTTATGCGTCCAAAGAAGGCCACCACCTCTATGTGTACCCGTTTGCTGGCCGGCAGGTGCACCTCGGGCTGAGCAGCCTGCTGGCCTACCGTCTGGCGCGGACGCAGCCCACCACCTTCAGCATGGCGGTGAACGACTACGGATTCGAATTGCTCAGTGCCGAGCCGTTTGACGTCGCCCCCGTGGTGGATAAAGCGGTGTTCACCAGTGACGGTTTGCTCGACGACGTGCTCGCCTCGCTCAACTCGTCGGAACTCGCACAGCGCCGCTTCCGCGAAATTGCGCGGGTGGCCGGTCTGGTGTTCACTGGCTACCCCGGCGCGCCCAAAAGCACCAAACAACTTCAGGCGTCCAGTGGCCTGTTTTATGAGGTCTTCAAGAAGTACGACAGCGGTAACCTGCTGCTGGGCCAAGCCGAGCGCGAGGTGCTGAGCCAGGAACTCGAGCTGGCGCGGCTGCAGGACACGCTGGCGCGGATGGCGCAACACACGGTGGCCAATGTGGTGCTGACCCAGCCCAGCCCCATGAGTCTGCCGCTGATGGTGGAGCGCCTGCGCGAAAAGCTCAGCACCGAAACCCTGGCCGCGCGGCTGGACCGCATGCTCAAAGCCATGGAACGCGCGTGAAAACGCTCGCAACCCCTGCCACCGACGGGCGGCATTGGCGTTGTCCTACAAGCGGGAGTGCGGCTGGCTGACGGTGCCGGAATGCGCTATTTCCTACATTGGAGTTGTGGCGGAACACACCAAACCCCGCCCACTTAACCAACCTTTGAAGGGACATCGCACCATGAACAAAAATCAAATCACCGGCCGGGTGGACCAACTGACTGGCAAGGTCAAGGAAATCGCTGGCAAGGTGGTCGGCAACGAAAAGCTGGAAGCCGAAGGCAAGCTGGAGCAAGCCGCTGGCAAGGTGGAGGCCAAATATGGCGACGTGAAAGAAAACGCCAAAGACAAAGCCAAAAGCGTGATCGACAAGCTCTGAGCCCAAGCCGCTCAGCCCATTTCGATTCAACCCGACCGATTGAGGAGTTACTTATGAACAAACAAACCATCAAAAACGCCACACTGGCTACATCCATTGCGCTGCTGACCACCCTGGTGGCCTGCAGCAAGCCGGCAGACGACGCCACCGCTGGCCAGAAGCTGGATGCAGCTGTGGCCAAAACCGAACAGGCGGGCACGGAAGCCAAGGCCGACGCCCAGGTCGCCATCGCCAACGCAGAGTCAGCCATGAAGCAGGCCGGTCAGGACGCCAAAGTGGCGGCATCCAACACCGCCGACAAAGTGGGTGGTGCGATTGACGACGCCGCCATCACGACCGCCGTGAACGCAGCCCTGGTCAAAGACAAAGACCTGAGCGCACTGAAGATCGACGTGGACACCAAAGCCGGTGTGGTCACCTTGTACGGCCCGGCCCCCAGCGCCAGCGCCCGTGAACGTGCGACCACCATCGCCAAAGGCGTGACCGGGGTGACCTCGGTCAACAACCAGCTGGTCATCAGCGCAAGCTAAGCCTCGCGCGCCTCGGCCTGAAAGCGCCCTGGCGGCCCAACCCGGATGACACCGGGTGAGGGTGGCCGGGGCGCTGCCACATGTGGCGGGGCAGCCGGCGTCAGCTTGGCGCCTGGGTTTGCGCTTGGGGTTGCTGCTGGACGGCGGCTTCCACCACCGCTTCGTCGCCTTGCGGCGTGTCGGTGGACGGGTCGGTGGCTGTGTTGGCTTGGTCCGGCAATGGGGGTGCGGGTTGCGCAGGCGCCGGTGTGCCGCTGGCCTGAATCAGGTCGTGCACAAAACGCAGCTTGTGCATCGCACCTTCGTACAACGCAAAGGGGTATGCGTCGTCTTGCCCCAGGCTGCGGTTCAGACTGTTGAGCAACAGCGTCACTGGCACCCACTCGCGGGCGAGCTGGTCAAAGTCGGTCGGCCAGGCCACAAACGGGTCGCTCACGCAGTCTTCTTCACCCGCACCGGGCACCTGCAGCCGGGTGCTGTAGGCGGCGGCGGTTTCCAGCAGGTCCACCATGTGCAGGTAATGGGCCCAGGTTTCAGCCCAGTCTTCCCACGGGTGGGCGGTGGCGTAGGCGCTGACGTGCGAGGTTTGCCAGTCGTGGTTCTGGCGGGCGTAGTGCGCTTCAAGGGACTGTGCATAGTCTTGCGATTCGTCGCCAAACAGTGCGCGAAAGTCGTCCAGCCGGTTGCCCCAGACCACCAACCGCTCCCAATAGAAGTGGCCCGATTCGTGGCGCAAGTGACCTAGCAGCGTGCGGTAGGGTTCGCGCAGCTGGAGGCGGCGGCGCGCGCGCTCGTCGTCGTCGGCCTCGGCCACGTTGAGCGTGATGACGCCATTGTGGTGGCCAGTCATCACCGCCGACTGCCCAGGCAGGTCGGCCAGCAGGTCGAAGGTCGGGATATCGGCCGGGTGGGTGTGGGGCGACTGCAGCCCGAGCCGCGCCAGC
>CAZANT010000149.1:0-6622 GCA_964486575.1 uncultured Burkholderiaceae bacterium
CATCGCGTTCACCGCGCCGCAAGAGGCCGCGGTGGTGATGACAGCAAACAGGCTGGACGCAGTGATGCCAAATCGCACCTCTTTGCCCTCCATGTTGCCGCCGGCTTGCACGGCGCTGGCCGCCTGGTCCACCCCCAGTGGCGGCAGCAGCGGGTTGCCCGCCTGCTCCGCGGGAATGATCGCGACCACCGCCAGCGTGAAGATCACCGCCATCGCGGCCAGTACCGCCCAGCCCTGACGCAGGTCGCCCACACCGCGGCCAAAGGCAAAACACAGTGCAGCCGGGATCAGAAAAATCGCCAGCATCTGCGCCAGGTTGGTCAGCGCATTCGGGTTCTCGTAGGGGTGGGCCGAGTTGGCGTTGAAGAAACCGCCACCGTTGGTACCGATCATCTTGATGGCCTCCTGCGACGCCACCGGGCCCATGGCCAGCGTCTGGGTGCTGCCCTCCAGCGTGGCAACGTCCTTGTACGCGTCGAAGTTCTGGATCACGCCCTGCCCGGCGAGAAACAGCGCCAGCACCAGCGACAGCGGCAGCAGCAGCCACACCGTGATGCGGGTGATGTCGACCCAGAAGTTGCCAATGACCTCGCTTGAGCGTGCCGCAAAGCCACGGATCAGCGCAAACACCACCGCGATGCCGGTGGCCGCCGACAGAAAATTCTGCACGGTGAGCGCCAGCATCTGCGTCAGATAACTCATGGTCGATTCACCACCGTAGCCTTGCCAGTTGGTGTTGGAGACAAAGCTGATGGCGGTGTTGAAGGCCGAGTCGGCGCTGATGGTGGCCATGCCCTGCGGATTCAGCGGCAACCCGGCTTGCAAACGCTGCAGCACATACACCACCAAGACCCCCAACACGCTGAATACCAGCAGCGCCAACGCGTAGGGCTTCCAGTGCATGAGCTGGTCGGGCGAGGTTCCAGCCAGCCGGTAGAGCGGCGCTTCAACCCTGTGCATCCAACGCGGCAGGTCGCCCGCGTTCAGCCGCGCCAGCCAGATGCCCAGTGGCCAGGCGCAGACCAACAGAACCGTGAAAAAAAGAGCCAACAGGCCCCAGGCAGAGGTAGTCATCAGAACTCCTCGGCGCGAACCAGCGCATAGACCAGGTAGGCCAGCAGCAGCACTGCGCACAACCCGCCAAAGCCGTAAAGCACTTCGAGGCGGATCATGACCGCCCCCCTTGTGCTGGGGCGAGTTTCTCAAGCCCGACCACCAGCAACACCGTCACGCCCCACAGGACCGCGATGCCAGTCAAATAAACCAAGTCCATGACAGATTCCCTTCACCAATGCGGTGAGGGAAGTCTGGTTTCAGCCGCCTAAAAACGGGGACAAGAGGCGGGGGTTGGGCGTAAAAAAAGCGTAAACGGCGTCAGCGTGCGGTGTCGGCCAGCAGGCCCAGCGCCAAGCCATGCAGGCGGTGCCCTGGTTGCGCGAGGGCTTGCACCACACTGAAGTGGTTCAGCCCCGGCAGTTGCTCGCACACCGGTACCCGGCGCGGGCCCCATGCGGCACGCATCAAGCCGTTGTGGCGGATGAACTCCGGGCTTTCTTCAGCTCCCACCACGGTCGCTAGATGCCCGTGTGCGGGCCGGGGCAGACAGGCCGGGCTGGCCTTTTTCGCCTGTGCGGGCGTCAGGCGCAGGTCGGCCTTGAGGTAGGGAATCCGGCGCACCACGTCCAGGTCGTAGAGGCCCGAAATGCTCAGCACGTTACGGACCAACCGTTTGGGCAGTTCGGGGTCGACCACGGGCCATACGCAGGCCAGCAGCATGGTGGCCAGGTGGCCGCCGGCCGAATGACCCACCACGGTGATGCGGTTCGGGTCGCCGCCATAGGCCGCCACCTGACGCCAGGTCCAAGCCAGTGCATGGACCATTTGGAGGGTGATGTCTGGCACCGTCACCGCCGGGCACAGCGCGTAGTTGGGCAGCACCACACATGCACCGGTTTGGGTGAATGCGGGGGCAATGAACGAATGGTCGGCCTTGTCGAGCGAGCGCCACCAGCCGCCGTGAATGAACACCAGCACCGGTGCCGGGCTGTCACGCTGGGCGGCGGGGAAAATGTCGATCGTTTCGTTAGGGCCCGTGCCGTAGGGCAGGTCCAGGTGGCAGAGGTGCTGCTGCCGTGCGATGGCCGAATCACGGGCCCAGGCAGCGAAGTGCGCGGCGTGCTCCGGCACCAGGGCGCGGTTGTTGTACATGCGGTCGAGCCAAGCGCCAGTGGGGAGTGTCATGTCTGTGAATGAGAAACCGGGTGCGGCAACATACCATGGGCCTGCGAGGCCACCCAGCCACACAAACAACCACCAAGAGGCTTGGTGACCTGATTTTGAGATCATTAAGGCGTTGAGCCGAGGTGAAATCAAGCGTTACAGCTATCAATTTAGGAGAAACTATGGCATCCAATGCTCCCGCCAGTCCACCATTGCGTTTGGCCGTTCTCGGCATTGGTTTGATGGGTCTGCCCGTGGCACGCCGGCTCTGTGAAGCCGGCCATATGGTGCAGGTCTGGAACCGCACCCGCGGCAAAGCCGAGCGGGCGGCGGCCTTTGGCGCCACGGTGCACGATACCGCGGCCAGCGCCGCAGCGGCGGCCGACATCGTCATCAGCCTGCTTGAAAATGGGACGGTGGTAGGAGATGTCCTGTTCAACCAGGGCGTCGCTGCCGCCTGCCAACCGGGCACATTGGTGGTGGACATGGCCTCCATCCGCCCAGCCGAGGCACGCGACCACGCTTCGCGCCTGCACGCCCTGGGCGTGGCCCACTTGGACGCTCCGGTGTCCGGCGGCACCGTGGGCGCCGAAGCCGGCACCCTGGCCATCATGGCGGGAGGAGAAGCGGTCGACTTCGCCCGGGTGCTACCGGCGTTCGCCGCCCTGGGCCGCGCCACCCACGTCGGGCCCCACGGCACAGGTCAGTTGGCCAAGCTGGCCAACCAAATGATCGTAGGCATCACCATCGGTGCGGTGGCCGAGGCGCTGCTGCTGTGCGAAAAAGGCGGTGCCGACATGGCCAAGGTCAAAGACGCGATCACCGGGGGCTTTGCCGACAGCCGCATCCTGCAGGTGCACGGGCAACGCATGGTCGCGCGCGACTTCGCCGCCCGCGCCAGAATGACGGTACAACTCAAGGACCTGAACAACGCGCTGGGCACCGCGTCCGAGCTGGGCTTTGACGCGCCCATCACCCAGTTGTTCGCCCAACTCTACGGCGACGGTATCGCCCACGGTTTTGCCGACCTGGATCACGCCGGACTGTTCGCAGAACTGGCGCGTCGCAACGGCATGGCCTGAACCCCTTCAGCGGGCCGCCACCGTCACCGGAACCGACAGCTTGGTGGACCGGCCCGCCGAATCGGTGGCCGTCACCGCCAGCGTGTAGTTGCCCTGTACCGGCGAGGACCAGGCCACGTTCAGAGCCATGCCTCCGGTCATCGCCGACGGGGTGAAACCCATCCCTTGGGGCACACCGGTGATGGAGATGTTTAACCCCAAACCCGCCGGGCTGGTGAAGGTGATTCTTCCACTCAACGGCTGGCCCACTTTGCCCGTCAGGCTGGTGGCCTGGACCACCGGGTTCAGCGAGGTCACCGGCTTGGTAGCGATCACCAGTTTGTACACACCCTGCCCGCTCAAACCGGTCTTGCTGTCCTTGGCGGTCACCGTCACGGAATAGGTGCCAGCGACCGGCGCGGCCCAAGACACCAAGCCGGTGCTGGTCACCGTCATGCCCGCGGGCGCACTGGTAAGCGTGTAGGCAACCGGGTTGGGCGCGCTCACTGTCACCTGGAAGCTGAGCGCGGTGCCTGCGGTTCCATTGACCGTGGTACCGGTCACAACCGGCGCCACCACTTTGGGCGCAATGGTGAGGGTGTAAACGCCCTGGCCGGTCAATCCGGTTTTGCTGTCTTTGGCAGTCACCGTGACCGCGTAGGTGCCGGCCACCGGGGTGGGCCAGGCCACGTCACCCGCGGTGTTGATGGTGAGGCCACTGGGGGCACCACTCAGGCTGTAGGTCACCGGGTTGAGCGAGGTCACCGTCACCTTAAACGCCAAGGCGGTGCCTACCTTGCCGGCCACCGCGCCAGAGCCCACGGTGGGCGGCGCCACCGGTGCGGCCAAACCGGTGAGCGCACTCAACAGCCCGCCAACGTTGGGCGTGCCCCAGCCCGTAACGAGGTCGTAACCCAACACCGCCGTGCAGCCGACACAACTGCCATTGCTGCCGGTGGTGATGTCTTTCATTGCCAGCGCGTAGTTGCCCGGCACACCGCCGACCTGTCCATACAAGGCGGTGTGCGGCTGCCCCAGCAGGGTCTTGGACGCGCGGAAGCGCTGTGCGTTGGCCACCGCCATCAGGCCCGCCCACTGCGGGGTAGACAAACTGGTGCCGCCAGCGCTGATCCAGTTGGGTGTGCTCGCACCCGGCGGGATCACGGCCACGAACTGGCCGGTGTTCGGGTCGGCGTTGAACGAGACGTCGGCCACGGTGCGACGGGCCAGGACCAGGCCGGGCACCAACCCGGTCTGGTAACTCGGTGCTGCGGTGAACTGGCTGGTGCCACCGCCGGTGTTGCTCCATGCAGTCTCAGACCGGGCGCCCACGCCGCTGTAGGTGAGCGAGGTGCCACTCACCGCCACCACCTTGGGCGAAACCGCTGGCCACGACACGGCCGCACCGGAATCGCCGGTGGCGGCGACGTAGGTCATGTTGGCACCGGAAAAGGTCGACTCGAACGACGAGGTCCAGCTGCCTTCGTTGGCACCGAAGCTCATGGACACCACACCTGGACCCATCTTGTTGGCCAGCTGTACTGCCGCCGACAGGCTGTTGACCGATGCATCGGGCGCCTCAATCAACACCAAGCGCGCCATGGGCGCAGTGGCGTGGGCCCACTGCACGTCCAGCGCAATTTCTGTTGCCCAACCCGCGTCGAACGCGGGGGCTGTGCTGGTCATGGCGCCAGTGGTGGTGCTGTACACCACCGACAGCGTGCAACCGGTGGTCGGTGCTGCGGCCAGCGGCAGGACTGCGCTGGTGGCGATGGTTTGCACCGTGCAGCCTGGCAGGCCGAACTTCTGATTGAACGCAGCCAGCTCCGCGACGACGTTGGGGTTGTGATTGGCGTTGACGATGTAGATGGTCTGCCCTGCTCCCAGTTGCGCGGCTTGCTCGGCAGTCAAAGCGGTACCTACCGCAGGCAGGGCGGGCAAGCCGTAGGCCGCGCGGATTTGAGCCGGTGTGTAGGTCACCACGGCAGTGGTATTCGCCAACGGCGAAGCTGTACTGCCGGTACCCTGCGGCCGCTCGCGGGTGACCTGCTGGATTTTCTCCACAGTCATTTCTCGGGAATCCACATCGGCCAGTTCCACCCGGATGGACTGCTTGCGGATGGTGCGGCGGGCCGAGGCGCTGCTGTCGACCACGTCGGCGTCGTCGGGCGGGGCCAAGAGCACCGGGGCGGCGTGAAAACTGGGCGTGGCGACCCAATCGTCCGGCAGCGCGGGCAGCCCAGCCACCGCGTAATCTACGCTGGCATTGTTCACGGTCAGTGCCGCGGCGCTTTCAGTGGGCGGGCTGGCGTCAACGGTGGCATCGCCACCGCCACCGCAGGCCGACAGACCGGCCACAGTGGCACCGAGCACAGCGGCCCACAGGGACTGGGAAGGGAGAAAATGCAGGGATAGATTGGTTGTGCGACGGGCCAAGGCGGTGCTCCATAAAAAGAAGACCGAGGGCCGCCCACACACCGGCCTGCACCGCAGACCGTTGGCAACCCCGCTACCTTGGCACGCGTGTGCTGTAGGCCGGAGGCTTTGCGTCCCCGCCTTTCGGCGGGTTTGCCCTCGTGAAATCGGTGGCGCATCACGCATCTCACCGACGCGCAGCCCGCCACCTCATTTCCTTATCGGCGGCACGCTGCCAGACCTGAGGATGACCTGTCCAAATCGTTCACGCCACAAAAGACAACGGCCTTGCGAAGCAAGGCCGTTGTTCCAGGCTGAAGAAGTCGCGCTGCAGAGGCAGCGCTGGGCCTATCAGCGACGTTCGAACTTGGGCTTGGCCGGGCGCCGTGGCAAGTCACCACGCGGGCTGAACACCTTACCAGCCGGCGCTGGGCGCGGACCGGACGGACGGACAAAGTCACCTCGGCGATCGGCGAAATCGCCGCCGCGTGGGGCACCCGCATCAGGGCGGCTGGCAAAACGGTCACCACCAAAGCGGTCACCGGCAAAAGGCGCGCGGTCGCCCCGTGGGCCACCGAAACCACCACCGCCAAAACTGCCACGGGGGGCCCCGCCGCCCGGGCCAAATTTGCGGTCGCGCGGACCGTAATCGCGCTGGCCGCCACGGCCACCGCCAAAGTCACCACGGCCACCACCACCTTGCGGGGCGCGTTGCTGTGGCTCCATGCCGGGCACGGTCTCGGCCTTGAATGGCTGGCGGGTGTAGGCCTCGATGTCGAAAATCTTGCGTCGGTCGCGCATTTCGGCAAAGGTGACGGCCAGACCGTCGCGGCCGGCACGGCCGGTGCGGCCAATCCGGTGGGTGTAGTCTTCGGCCTTCATCGGCAGGCCGAAGTTGAAGACGTGGGTGATGGTCGGCACGTCGA
>CAZANT010000150.1:0-4973 GCA_964486575.1 uncultured Burkholderiaceae bacterium
GGCATCCCAGCCAGGTTCAGCAGCTCAATGACCACATGCTCCAGGATGTGCCCAGCCCAGGTGCCGCCATGCAAGCGTTGCAGGAAACCACCCACCTCGCCGACCCCGCAGTGGTGTTCGCCGAGGCCTGGCAGAAGCGCCACCAGCCGGTCGGTAAATCCTGGCATTTTGTTGGAAGGCAGCTCTTCCAGCTCGCCCAAATCAAGCCAGACCTCCAGAACGGAGCGGTAAGTCCAGATGTTGGGGCCGCGAAGGTAGTTGATGCGCAGCAGCGCAATGTCTTGAATATGGCTCATGGGCTCGGCGTGAAGTGCAAAATGGAAACGTGACCGAAGGCCGCGCTGCTCACTGATTTTAGGTTCTGCCACCTACTGTGGTGATAAAAATGGCCGTCGCAGGTCGGCAGGCATACGGGTTGGCGCGTTGCATACAGGCCCGGCCGGTATGGTTGGGCCCATGGGCATCAGCAAGTGGCTGCAGCCAGGATTCAAAATACAACAAATGCAACACCCCCAAGTCGCCCACCTAAGTAAGATGCCAGCGCCCACAGAAACCAGTCTGCAGACAGTGCTCGCTGAGCAAGAGAACGTGTTAGCAGAGCTGGTGGTTGACCTTGACGCCACCCTGCACTTTGCTCGCCAGACGCTGGTACTCACCACGCATCGTTTTCTGGCCTCTAACGGCGACGCCACCTGGTCTGACTGGCAGCTCCAGCCCGGCCTGACGTTGCACTACGCTGACCATGCAGGCATTGGCACCCTGGAATTGCACGACATGGCTGCCTGCGTGGGACGCTGGCGCTTCACCTTGGCGCTGAGCCTGCCTGCCCTGCGGCTGTTGAAACAGTTTGAGCAGCAATCCGAAGCTCGGCTCACCAACGCTGTGACCGCGGACCACGGCCTTCCACAAGACACTGAAGGCACCGACGAATCCAGCCAGTTCACTCAAGATAAACACGAACCGCCCTCCACCTGGGTCTTGTTGCGGCTCTGGCGCTTCGCCAAGCCCTACAAAAAACAGTTGGCTGCCGGCTTCGCACTGACGATGACGTCCACCGCGGCGACGCTGATCCCGCCCTACCTCACCATCCCACTGATGGACGACGTGCTTATCCCATTCCAGAACGGCCAGCAAATCCCGCCTGGACTGGTGGCCATGCTGCTGGCCGGCCTGTTTGGCGCTGCGCTGACCGCATGGGGTCTGGGGTGGGCCCGCACCTACCTGTTGTCTCTGGTGTCCGAGCGCATCGCGGCCGACCTGCGCACCGCCGCGTTCGACCACCTGCTGCAACTTTCGTTGGACTATTTTGGCGGCAAGCGCACCGGCGACCTGATCGCGCGCATCGGCTCTGAAACCGACCGCATCTCGGTTTTTCTCTCGTTGCACGCGCTTGACTTCGCCACCGACGTAGTGATGATCGCGATGACTTCGGTCATCCTGTTTTCCATCAACCCTTGGCTGGCGCTGATCACGCTGGTACCGCTGCCTTTCATCGCCTGGATGATCCACGTAGTACGAGACCGGCTGCGCACCGGTTTCGAGAAAATCGACCGCGTCTGGGGTGAGGTCACCAATGTTCTGGCCGACACCATCCCCGGCGTGCGCGTGGTCAAGGCCTTTGCCCAGGAAAAGCGCGAGTCCAGGCGTTTCCATGAGGCCAACAAACACAACCTGGCGGTGAACGACCGTTTGAACAAGACTTGGTCGCTGTTCTCACCCACCGTGTCGCTGTTGACTGACATGGGCCTGCTGGTGGTGTGGGCCTTCGGCATCTGGCTCGTCAGTCAAAACCAGATCACCGTGGGTGTGTTGACCGCTTTCCTGGCCTACATCGGGCGCTTCTACACCCGGCTGGACTCAATGAGCCGGATCGTCTCGGTGACGCAGAAGGCCGCAGCCGGTGCCAAGCGAATTTTTGACATACTCGACCATGTCTCTAACGTCCCTGAGCCGGCGAACCCGGTCGAGCCAGCGTCGCTCAAGGGGCGGATCGAGATGCAAAACATTGGCTTCCGTTACGGCAACCGCGCGGTGATTCGCGGGCTGAGCTTGGCCATCGAACCCGGCGAGATGATCGGTCTGGTGGGCCACAGTGGCTCCGGCAAAAGCACGCTGGTCAACCTGATTTGCCGCTTCTACGATGTGACCGATGGCAGCATCCGTGTTGATGGCACCGACATCCGGCGTTTTGGCGTCGCCAGCTACCGGCGCCATGTGGGCCTGGTGCTGCAGGAGCCCTTCCTGTTCTTCGGCACCGTGGCCGAGAACATCGCCTACGGCAAGCCCGACGCCACGCGGGAGGAAATCGTTGCTGCAGCCCGCGCTGCACACGCGCACGAGTTCATCCTGCGCCTGCCGCTGGGCTATGACTCGCTGGTGGGCGAACGCGGTCAGGGTCTGAGCGGCGGCGAACGCCAGCGCATCAGCATCGCCCGCGCGCTGCTGATTGACCCGCGCATCCTCATTCTGGACGAAGCCACCTCGTCGGTGGACACCGAGACCGAAAAGGAAATCCAGAAAGCGCTCGACAACCTCGTCCAGGGCCGTACCACCATCGCCATCGCCCACCGCCTGTCTACCCTGCGAAAGGCCGACCGATTGGTCGTGATGGACCGCGGACAGGTGGTAGAGGTCGGCCCACATGAGGAATTGATGGCACGCCGAGGGGCGTACTTCCGCCTCTACGATGCACAGGCCCGCAAAGCCGAAGCCGACGCCCTGGACGACGCCAGCCTTACCCCCACCGGAGTGCACCTCGGATGACCGCCCCCGCATTTCAACTCAGCCGGAACGCGTTCGGGCGCCTCTTGCTTACCACCTCGGACAGCCATGTCCACACCGGTGTCACACCCGTACGTGCGTTCCCACTGGGAGCACCCAAGCTGGGGTTGTCACTCGTCAATATGGACGGCCATGAAGTCCTCTGGATTGCCGATCTGGACGACGTGCCGGAACCAATTCGCCAGTTGCTAGAGGAAGAACTCGCGACCCGTGACTTTGCGCCACAGATCTTGCAACTGCGCAGCGTGTCTACCTACTCCACCCCCAGCACCTGGGACGTCCGTACCGACCGGGGTGACACCCGGCTGGTACTCAAAGGGGAAGAAGACATCCGCCGCCTGGGTGGTGGTGCCCTGCTGATTTCCAGCGGCGAAGGCGTGATGTTCCGCATCGCCGACATGCACGCCCTGGACCGCAGTTCGCGGCGCTTGCTGGAGCGCTTTCTCTGATACGACCACCGTCGAAAGAATTACCGCACTGTCTGCCCTGTTCGACAAATCTGACTATTCGCGTCGAAGCTGCGATTATTCAAACCGTGATTTAAAACACGAATGCAGAACGGGTTGGTGCTTGGGACGGGACTGCTACCGGCACTGAATCTCAAGTTGTCACAGCGATGGAGCTGTTTAATCGTCACACTCGGACAGCTTGACTTCGCAACTGCCCCTGCCACATTGCTCCAGGGCCATTCGCTCGGCGATCTTCAACGTCTTACCGTAGCCGATACCGTAGTACTTACGGGAAGCTGCATATGCGCCGCAACCCTGGAACCACACTGCGACTTTGCAGTTGGTATTGCCCGCCTTGCGGCACTCTTTGAGGGCAGCACGCTCAGCCGCAGCCCTTGTGTCTTCGCCCGTGGAGATTCCGTAGCCGGGTTCGTCTTCACCGACTTCGTCGTCAACAGCAATAGCGCCATAAGCGAATGCCGACACAGGCATAGAGATGGCCAAAACCGTCAAGAGTTGGAGCGCGAGTTTCTTCATTCTGAAATGGTGTATGAAATTAAAGTCAAATTAAATGCTAAACGGCAGATCGACAAATTGGTACTAGCCAAAGGACTGAGGATTGGAGTTTCTATCGTTTGTGTGGTGCCGCAGAGACACCCAGCCACAGCGCAGTCGCTTTCTCAAGTCCATCAGGATGAACTCTGACAACGCTTGAATTTAAAGATGCCAGAAAAGCCAGACGCTACGATTTATGTAGCACAGTATTGATTTCTGGTGACTGAGACCGGGGTCGAAAACCTCGTAAATACTCGCTCTGCACGACGTTTGCGTAGTGAAAGCGTAACTTGCAGGAGAAAGCCATGAACCATGCCACCGCCCAGCCCGTTCGATTCCCGTCCCGTTCTCCACATCGGTCCGAGACCTTGAGCGGATACCTCGATGTCTGCCGCCTGATGGCCAGGTTTTTACGCTTAATCGACGTAGACATCCACCAGGAGAAGGTGCAGCGCGAACTGTTCATGCCCAGCCTCGACCGGGACCGGGCTATCCAGCTGGCCAATGCCGCCCTCACTCACCACGGACTCAACCAAGAAAGCCGGGATGCCATTGCCGTAATCCGCCGGTGGATGCATGAGGGTCGGGGATGAAAGTTCTTGCTCTCTCCGATCTCCACCACGAGCTCCATCCGTTCGTCGACAACTTCAACGACATCGGCCAAGGTGCTGACGTGATCGTCCTAGCCGGCGACATTGGCGCTGGCGACACTGGAATGCGCGATCTGGTCAGAATCTTTCCGCGCAAACCAATCATCTACGTCGCCGGCAACCACGAGTTCTACTACGACGAGCTGCAACAAGTGCAGTTCCAGCTGCGCGAGACAGCCGCCGAGTTGGGTGTGCATTTCCTGGACAGCAAAGGCTACGTTGCAATCGACGGCGTTCGATTCCTCGGCGGCACGCTTTAGACCGACTTCAAGCTGTACGGCGAGCGCCACCAGGAAATTCCGATGCAGAACGCGGCTTGGTACATGAATGCCTTCAACAAAATCAAGGCTCCGGACCCGGTCACGGGCGACTGCGACATGATAAGCCCAAGGACCGCCCAAGCCGAGCACCATCAGTGCCGGGAAGTGCGCATGCTCAGCATCGCTGGTGAACTTGCACAACGCCAATTCCTGTTGCGCAACTTGCAGCCTTACCGAGTGGAATCTGTCAGCGGGCACTCCCAAGGCTAGTTGACCAG
>CAZANT010000150.1:4983-6598 GCA_964486575.1 uncultured Burkholderiaceae bacterium
ACCGGCTACTACGAACCAATCGTGGAAGCCAGCAGCGTGCAAACAGCTCGATTCAAAGTACCGTTGTACCGAACTCCTTCAGGGCTGGATTCCAGCAAGCCTTGGTACACCCGGCAAGAAATCGAAACTTTACCCAAGGTGCGGCGTCGCCTGGAAAAGCCGGTCATTGCTTGGGTGGCCGATCCAGTGGATGAGCTGATCGTGCAAATGCAGGGTTCGGGTAGGTTGCGCATTACCGAGCCAAGCGGTAAGACAAAGCAGGTGCGAATCGCCTACGCCGCAAGCAACAACCATCCGCACAAGAATGTGGGTAGCTGGCTTTTGGAGCGCGGTGAAATCCGCAGCGCCTCTTGGCAAAGCATCAAGGACTGGGTGGCCGCGAACCCTGAGCGGATCAACGACATGATGTGGAGCAACCCAAGGTTTGTGTTTTATCGCGTGGAGGCCATGACCCGCTGGACGCGGCGTTTGGTCCCCGTGGCGCGCTGGGGGTAGCACTCACGCCAGGCCGGTCGATAGCCATCGACAAAAAGAGTGTTCCCTACGGCGCACCAGTTTGGATGGCGAGCCGAGGTAAGGCTGCGAACCTTCAAAAGCTGGTGTTCGCGCAAGATAACGGATCGGCCATCGAGGGCCCCGTACGGGCGGATTACTTTGCAGGCTGGCACGATGAAGCGGGTGAGCTCGCCAGCCGTATCCGGCAGCCGCTTCGGCTATGGGTTCTATGGCCGAAATGAAGCACATCGTTAGGTCGTCAGGTCGTCAGCAGCAGAGCCTCTTCGGGCTGGGCAATACAACTGGGCTGCTGCCGGCTTCAAGGTCAGCATTGGTTACTGGGTGGACTGCCCACGGTGGGGTTGTCAACTCTGCCTCATAAAACAGTTTGACCAAAGCTGATGCTGCGACGGACTCATGGTCTGAGTAGTCCCTCAAGTTGTATCTCGCAATGCCGAAGATCGTGGTTGGGTTTGAAGTAACCAGCAGCAGCGGTTATGCGAAGCCTGACCTCTCAGTGATGGGCATTCGAGATGAAAACAATTCTGATCCGGCAAGCCCTGGTTGGCATAACCGGAATCGCATTCGCCATCGCTGCAGATGCGGCGCGACCCCTGATCACCGACGATGCTGGTGTGCTCGGCCAGGGAAATTGCGAATTAGAAGCGGTGAGTTCGCGAGAGAAAGCCAACGGTACAGCATCAGTCGGCAGAAGCTTGCAAATAGGATGTGGTTTGAACGGACAAGTGCAGCTGGCGCTCGCTGCTAATCGATTAACGGAAGAAGGCCTGCAAGCTCGCGGCAACACCTTGTCAGGTAAAGCCTCTCTGTTCCAAAGTGAAGGTGCAAGCTGGGCTCTGAGCGGGTCTTCCGAGTGGATTTCTCGTCCTGGACGGAACAGCGAACACGCTTCGACTGCAGCGAATTTATTGCACACACGCGAAATAGATCCGCAGCTCAGCCTTCATATCAATCTTGGTCATGCCCACGACCTAACGTCCAGACAGCGGTCAACCACATGGGGGATGGCGGTGGAGCATGCCGGTTGGGGCCCTGTGGCTGCTATGGGCGAACTGATCGGCGATGACCTCAGTGCACCGGCCTGGAATATCGGATTGCG
>CAZANT010000151.1:0-6590 GCA_964486575.1 uncultured Burkholderiaceae bacterium
GAAGCACCTCCAAACACGGCGTGTACCGGATGGTATTTCGCGCCCGGGATGAGCAGGTGGCCCGCACGGCGCTGGCGTTGGGCCACCGCCTGTTGATGTCAGTCATCAACAGTGTCCCGTATGAGGTGGCCCCGGCGGTCGCCACGCTGCGCGAGCGGATTGACGACTGTTACCTCGGCCCCAGCACCGCCTGCATTGTTACCGCCGCGACCGACCGGGGCATTCCGCACATCCGTCTGAACGATGGCAACCTGGTGCAATTGGGCTACGGTGCGCGCCAGCGGCGAATCTGGACTGCGGAGAGTGAGTTCACCAGTGCGATAGCCGAAGGCATCGCCAGCGACAAAGACCTGACCAAAACATTGCTGACCGCCTGCGGTGTGCCGGTGCCTGAGGGTGCGGTAGCGACCAGCCCCGAACATGCTTGGGAATTGGCGCAAGACATTGGCATGCCTGTGGTGGTCAAGCCGTCGAACGCCAACCATGGCCGCGGTGTCACCCTGGATTTGAACCGGCAGGAGGACATTGAAGCTGCTTGGCGCCTGGCCGACCCCGAGGGTAGCGAGGTGTTGGTGGAACGCTTTATACGCGGTGAAGAACACCGCTTGCTGGTGGTGGGTAACAAGGTGGTGGCGGCGGCGCGGGGTGAGGTGGTTAGCATCACCGGCAACGGAAAATCTACCGTCGCGGAGCTGATCGACAGCCAGGTCAACACCGACCCGCGCCGGGGGATTGAAGAAGAGTTCCCTCTGGAAACCATCTTGGTTCGCCAGGACGCCGCCGTGCAACTCGAACTGCAGCGCCAGGGCCTGAGCCCCGATGCGGTGCCTGAGGCTGGCAGGTCGGTGGTAATCCAGCGCAATGGCAATGTGGCCATCGACTGCACAGACGAAGTGCACGCGGAGGTGGCTGCTACCGCCGTGCTGGCTGCCAAGGTGGTCGGACTCGATATCGCCGGCATCGACATGGTGGCACAAGACATCTCCCGGCCGCTGCACGAGCAAGGTGGCGCAATTGTTGAAGTCAATGCCGGCCCCGGCTTGCTGATGCACCTCAAGCCCGCCGAGGGCGTGCCCCGGCCAGTGGGTCAAGCCATTGCCGACCACCTGTTCCCGCAAACCGACAACGGCCGGATTCCTATTGTGGGCGTGGCAGGTTCCCAAAGTACCCACACCATAGCCCGTCTGATTGCCTGGCTGGTGCACCTCGGCGGCACCTCGGTCGGGCTGGCCTGCCGTGACGGCTTGTTTTTGGATAACCGCTGTGTGGACCACAAGGACAACGCCCTCTGGGCCAGCGGTCACCGCCTGATGATGAACCGCAGCATCCACGCGGCTGTGATCGAGAACGGCCCGGATGTGGTCCTGCGTGATGGGTTGGCCTATGACCGCTGCCGCGTTGGCGTGGTCACCGACTTGTCGGGTGCCGAAGCGCTGGCGGAATTCGACATTTTCGAATCCGACCAGCTGGTGAAAGTGCTGCGTACCCAGGTGGACGTGGTGCTGGCCGACGGTACCGCCGTGCTGAATGCCGCCGACCAGCGCATTGCCGATCTGGCCGGATTGTGTGATGGCGACGTCACCCTGTACGCCGCCGACGGTACCCTGCCTGTGATGGTCAGCCACCGCGCTGCGGGGGGACGCACGGTTTCCTGGCGCAATGGCCAGTTGATCCTGTCCTCCGGCACCACCGACACCCCGCTGGCCCTCAGTGACAAGCTGCGGAGCTGGCGTAGCGAACCTGACTGGGCAGAGCGCCTGGCTGCAGTCCTGCCAGCGGTGGCCGCCGCCTGGGCAATGGACATTTCTTTCGACCTCATCGCCGTGGGTATTGAAACCTTTGCCTGGTCCGCCCCGGTGGCGGCACAGCCCGCCGCGGCGCATGCGCTCTGAGCTTACCCACCATAAACACACCAATACGAGGCTGACCCCATGGAAGTGACCCGCATCCGCGCCCTGCGCGGGCCCAATCTCTGGAGCCGGCACACGGCCGTCGAAGCTGTGGTGACCTGTGCACCAGCCGAACGCGACATGGCCAATTTGCCCGGTTTTGAGGTCCGCCTGCGCGCCCGGTACCCCGACATTGGCGCCTTGCGCCAGACTTCGTCTGGCAGCCCACTCACGCTGGCACATGTGCTTGAAGCCGCCACACTTGCATTTCAAGCCCAGGCTGGCTGCCCGGTGACCTTCAGCCGAACCTCGGAAACCGCCGACGATGGCGTTTACCAGGTCGTTGTGGAGTACAGCGAGGAAGCCGTTGGCCGCAAGGCTTTGGATTACGCGGTTGAACTGGTAGCCGCGGCGCTGGCCGACCAGCCTTTTGACTCGGTGGCGGCCATACAAAGCATGCGCGAGCTGGACGAAGACGAGCGCCTCGGCCCCAGCACGGGCGCCATTGTGGACGCGGCCGTTGCGCGCGGCATTCCTTTCCGGCGATTGACACAAGGCAGCCTGGTGCAGTTTGGCTGGGGCTCGCGTCAGCGCCGTATCCAAGCCGCCGAAATTGACGCTACCAGCGCGGTGTCGGAAGCCATCGCGCAGGACAAAGACCTCACCAAACAGTTGCTTCATGCCGCGGGTGTGCCGGTGCCGCGTGGCCGTCCCGTCACCAGTCTGGACGATGCCTGGGCTGTGGCCAATGAGGTGGGGTTGCCGGTGGTGGTCAAGCCGCAGGACGGCAATCAGGGCAAAGGGGTCACGGTCAACATCACCACCCGGGCGCAGCTCGAGAGCGCTTACCGCGCTGCCGAAGAGATCGGCCAGGTGATGGTGGAAAGTTTCTTGCCCGGCAACGACTACCGCATGTTGGTGGTCGGCAACCAACTCATTGCCGCCGCCCGTCGTGACCCGCCCAATGTGATTGGCGACGGAGAACACACGGTGCAGCAATTGGTGGAGATCGTGAACAGTGACCCGCGCCGGGGGGATGGGCACGCCACCTCATTGACCAAAATCCGCTTCGACGACATCGCCGTCGACCGCTTGCATGCTCAGGGCCTGAAGCCCGATTCGGTACCGGAAAAAGGCCGCCGCGTGGTGCTGCGCAACAACGCCAATCTCAGCACCGGTGGCTCGGCCACCGACGTGACCGAAGACGTGCACCCCGAGGTGGCTGCTCGCGCTGTGGCTGCCGCACGCATGATTGGGCTCGACGTGTGCGGCGTAGACATTGTGTGTGAAAGCGTATTGCGGCCGCTGGAGGAGCAGCACGGTGGGGTGGTGGAGGTCAACGCCGCACCGGGTTTGCGAATGCACCTGTCGCCCTCGTTTGGCAAGGGCCGGCCCGTGGGCGAGGCGATCGTGAACAGCATCTTTCCGCCGGGCAGCGATGGCCGGATTCCGGTGATTGCGGTGACTGGTACCAACGGCAAGACCACCACCGCTCGGCTGATTACCCATTTGCTTGCCAGTACTGGCCTGAGGGTCGGCATGACCAACACCGACGGGGTGTATGTCAACGGCAAGCAGACCGACAGCGGTGACTGCAGTGGCCCGCGCAGTGCCCGCAACGTGCTCATGCACCCAGAAGTCGACGCGGCGGTGTTCGAGACCGCACGCGGTGGCATCTTGCGTGAAGGCTTGGGTTTTGACCGCTGCCAGGTGGCCGTTGTCACCAACATTGGCGTGGGGGATCACCTCGGCTTAAACTACATCACCACAGTAGATGATCTCGCTGTACTCAAGCGGGTGATCGTGCAGAACGTGGCTCCCACCGGTTACGCGGTACTCAACGCCGCCGATCCGATGACGGCCGCCATGGCCGCCAGCTGCCCCGGTAACGTGATTTTCTTTGCGGCCGACCGCAACCACCCGGTCATGGCCACGCACCGCGCCCAGGGTCACCGAACCGTGTACGTCGATGGTGACGCTCTCATTGCGGCCGATGGCGCGCGCCGTGAGCGTTTCCCGCTCAAGGGCATTCCCATCACCCGCAACGGTGTCATTGGCTTCCAGGTCGACAATGCCATGGCCGCTGTGGCGGCCGCTTGGGCTGCCGGTCTGAGTTGGGATGCGGTCCGAAGTGGCCTGGCCAGTTTCCTGAACGACGCCGACAACGCACCCGGCCGCTTCAACGTCATGGACTACCGTGGCGCCACCGTGATCGCCGACTATGGCCACAACCCCGACGCCATGCGTGCGTTGGTGTCTGCGGTGGACGCGATGCCCGCCAAACGCCGTATGGTGGTGATCAGCTGTGCGGGCGACCGGCGCGACCAGGACATCTCCGAACAAACCAAAATACTGGGTGACGCCTTCGACAGTGTGGTGCTGTACGAAGATGCCTGCCAGCGCGGCCGCGCCGACGGTGAGGTGTTCCAGCTGATGCGCCAGGGTCTGGCCCAAGCCAAGCGCGCCAAAAACGTGGTTGAAATCCGCGGCGAGTTCGTCGCCATCGACCAGGCGCTGGCAGGGTTGGCACCGGGCGATTTGTGCCTTGTCCTGGTCGACCAGGTGGAAGAGGCCCTGGCCCACCTTGCGCAGCGGTGCGCAGCCGCTGGGCAGACCGAGGGTGTCGCCACAACTGGTTAAGATAGCTTGCATGCCTAGCTACACCACGCCCTTTGAAATCCATGTGCATGGCGAAGTGCCGCTGCGCGAAGACGTTGGCTACAAACAGTTGCAGGATGCGCTGATGCCGCTCTGGCGCTACGCTGGTGCCAAGTCGCTGGCCGATGGCGCCGCCAGCAGCTACGAAGAAGAGCCCGGCATCAAGTTTGACCCGCAGGCCCACGTGCTGCGCATTTGCTGGACCGTGCCTGGCAATGACGACTTCCGCCAGGCGGTGGACGAGATGTGTATGGCGCTGAACGAACTGGCCCAAAGTGGCGCTCCGATTGAGGTGACCTTCTACGACACCGAGTTCGATGAAGACGAGGTGGGTGAAAGCGGCGAAGAGGGCGACGGCAGCCGCGATGACTTTGCAATGTATTTTGTGGGACCGACCCCAGCCGCCATCATGCAGGTGCAGCGCGACCTTCTGGTGCAGGACGTCGTAAACCTGATGGAGCGCCACTTTGACAGCAGCGAGTTGTCCGATGTCGTGGCGTCCGTCGACCGACTTTTTGAGAGCCGGTTCGATGCGCTGGCCAGTTCCATGCAACTCGGCAAGCCCCCCAAAGGCTCCGGCGGCTCGTCGGGTGGTACAGGCCACGGCGGTGGGCGCAAGCCGCGCCACCTGCACTGATCCTTATTTAGTTGGCTGCAATGGACGCCGGCCTAACGGCGGTGGCCTCAAAACCCAGCCCGGCCAGGTAGGCATCCATCGCCTGCCGGCCCACCCTGACCAATCCAAAATCGCCCGGTTCCAGCAACCAGTTCTGGATGAGGCCGTCGACCAGCGCATGCAGGCCTTTGGCGGCATGGCCGACTGGCATCGGCAGGCGAATTTTGCGTTGGCGAGCGGCACGTTGCAGCGCCTTGCCGGTTTGTTCGATGCACTGGTTGCGGATGGCCAGATGGCGCTGGCGTACCGCCTGAAGTTCCTCCACATACTCCACTTTGTGCGTCGCGACCTCGAACACGCGGCGCGTGCGTTCGTCGGTTTCGGTCTGTTCCAATGCGTCCAGCATGGCCTGCCGCATACCTTCCAGCGCGTCTACCGCCGGGTCGGCGCCGAGGCGTTGGAACGTCGCTTCCAATGGCAACGTGACCCGTTCCATCATGGCGTTGAACAGATCGGCCTTGTCTTTGAAATGCCAGTAAATCGCGCCCCGGCTGGTGCCGGCCTGCAGCGCAATGTCGCTCAACGAGGTGCGTGACACGCCATGCGCGTGAAACACCAGTTCGGCCGCGTCCAGCAGGCTGTTGCGGGTGGCAAGGGCGTCTTCACGAGTGCGGCGAACCACGGTCGGCTCCTGTCATGTCGGTTCTCTGGGCGAGTTCAATAGCTCAGTTTTGCGGGAATGTCGTAAATATACATTCATAAATGTATGTAAACTACGCCAGAGCCAAAAATACGTCGGCATGGCCAAGAGGTTTGCACGGCGGTCCCCCCAGTCAACCATGGAAACCTCTGTATGCGCGTTGTTCGCTCTACCCACGCCCCGCATGTCCTGAGCCGTACCGGCCTCGCCACCGCCGTATTGACACTGGCGCTGATCTCCGCCTGCGGCAAGGCCGAGAAGGCGGCGCCCGCCGCTGCGCCGCCACCGCCCGAAGTGGGTGTGGTGACTGTGGCTTTGGGCGACGTGGGACTTGTGACCGAACTGCCGGGGCGGCTGGAAGCGTCGCGCGTGGCGCAGGTGCGGGCTCGCGCTGCTGGCATTCTGCAAAAGCGGTTGTTTACCGAGGGCAGCGATGTGCGCGCTGGACAGGCGCTGTTCAGCATTGACGCCGCGCCGTACCGTGCAGCGTACGAAAGCGCCCAGGCCAGTGTGGCCCGCGCGCAGGCCAATTTGTCTCAGGCGACGGCACTCGCAGAACGCTACGCTCCGTTGGTTGAGGCCAACGCCGTGAGCAAGCAAGAATTCGCCACTGCGGTAGCCGCACAGAAGCAGGCGCAGGCCGATGTCGCCGTGGGCAATGCCGCGGTACAGACCGCGCGGATCAACCTCGACTACGCCAGCGTCACCTCGCCGATTGCGGGCCGTA
>CAZANT010000152.1:0-6517 GCA_964486575.1 uncultured Burkholderiaceae bacterium
GCGTCTCGATGTCGATGAAGCCGTTGGCGTCGAGGAACTTGCGCACTTCCATCGCCACGCGGTAGCGCAGCATCAGGTTGTTCTGCATGTAAGGGCGGCGCAGGTCCAGCACGCGGTGCGTAAGGCGGGTGGTCTCGGACAGGTTATCGTCATCCAACTGGAAGGGTGGGGTAACCGACGGGTTGAGCACGGTGATCTCATGGCACAACACCTCGATTTTGCCGCTCTTGAGCTGGGCGTTGACCGTGCCCTCGGGGCGCGCGCGCACCAGACCCTTGATCTGTACGCAGAACTCGTTGCGCACGTCTTCGGCCACTTTGAACATGTCGGCGCGGTCGGGGTCACAAACCACCTGCACGTAGCCTTCGCGGTCGCGCAGGTCGACGAAGATCACACCACCGTGGTCGCGCCGGCGGTTGACCCAGCCACAGAGGGAAACGGTTTGACCCAAGAGGGCTTCGGTCACCAGACCGCAATAGTGGGAACGCATGGACATAAAAAATTACGGCGCCTGCAGACGCCCTCAGTGAACAGGTGAATGAACGGGGGGCAAGGGTGCGGGCCGGTCGGGTGTGACCACGCCCATCGAGATGATGTATTTGAGCGCTTCGTCCACGCTCATGTCGAGTTCCACTACTTGATCGCGAGGGAGCATCAGGAAAAAGCCCGACGTCGGGTTGGGCGTGGTCGGCACATAAACGCTGACATGGTCACCAGGCAGGTGGGCCGCCACCTCGCCGCTGGGTGCACCGGTCAGGAAGGCAATGGTCCACGCGCCCTCGCGCGGGTACTGCACCAGCAAGGCCTTGCGGAAAGCGTTGCCGTTGCTGGAAAACAGTGTGTCCGACACCTGCTTGACGCTGGAGTAGATGGACTTGACGATGGGAATCTTGGTCAACACTCGGTCTGATTGGCGCAGTGCCCAGCGGCCAAAGATGTTCGCGGCAAACATGCCGGTGAGGAAAATCACCAGCAGCACCAGGGCGATGCCCAGGCCGGGAATGTTACGGAACCTGGCCAACGCCGGACCCAGGCCATCGGGCAGCACCGCGATGAGTGCGCCCATCACCGACCCAAACACACCGTCCAGCGCGCCCAGGCCCCAGGTGATCACCCAAATGGTGACCGCCAGCGGCGCCCAAACGAGCAAGCCGGTGAGAAAGTACTTGCGCATGCCTCAGGTGCCCGAGCCGGTCGTTGGCGTCGGCTTCGGTTTGTCGACGGGTGTACTCGCAGGTGCAGGCGCACTCGCGGGGGGGGCTGCGCTGTCTTTGCTTGCAGGGGCCGGTGCAACGGCGGCATCGCTGGCCGCAGGTTGACCACTGTTACCACCACGAAAGTCGGTCACATACCAGCCAGAGCCCTTGAGCTGGAACCCTGCGGCAGTCAACTGCTTCTTGAAGGTATCGGATGCACCACAGGCCGGACAGTCGGCCAGCGGCGGATCGGACATCTTCTGGAGGATGTCCAGGCTGTGCCCGCAGGCGGCGCATTTGTAGGCGTAGATCGGCATGGCAAACCAGATGGAGCGCCTGCAGGCACCACGCCTGCAGGTCAACCAGGCATTATAAGTTTTTGCCGGCGCCGCACCGACTCAAGGCTGCTGCACACCGGCCTTGTTGCCGATCCACTGCGGCAACAGCGAACCCATGCACATCAGCACCATGGACGCAAAGAGCCCGACGAGGTTGGCGGGCACCACCCACGCTGGCGCCAAGGCGTGGATGCCGAGCCAGACAGACACGCCGCCCACACTGGCGGCCAGCGCGCCCTGCGTGGTTGCCCTTTTCCAGAAAGCGCCAGCCATAAGGGGAACGAACGCACCCACCAGAGTGACGTTATAGGCGTTTTGCACCATCTCGTACATGGTGCTCTTGCTGTTGATGGCAAACAGCAGCGCAGCGGCCGAAAACGTTACCAGCACCACCCGCAGCAGCAGCAAAAACCGTTTGTCGGTCATGCCAGGGGAAAACGGGCGCACCACGTTCTCAGTGAAAAGCGCGGTGGGTGCCAGCAGCGCACCCGAGGCGGTGGACAGAATGGCCGACAGGAGCGCCCCAAAAAACAACACCTGGGCCCAGAGCGGCATTTGGGTAAGTACCAAATCGGGAAGGATGCGCTGAATTACACGCGCATCCTCGTCGGCAAACAAGCCACCGAGCGAGGGATCAGTGACCAAGGCCGCATAGGCAATGAATATAGGCACAAAAGCGAAGCAGAAGTACACCCCGGCGCCGATGAGTGTGCCGCGCACCGCGGTTTTTTCGTCCTTGGCACTGGTCATGCGCTGGAACACGTCCTGTTGCGGAATCGAGCCAAACGCGAACGCAAAGAACGCGCCTGCCATGGCCCACCAGCCCGCGCTGTCGGCTGGGAAAAAATTGAACTTACCGTCGGCTGCAGCTTGCGCGATCACCTTGTGCGCCCCGCCTGCCAAATCACCCACAAGCCAAGCAATGGCGCTTAAGCCGACCAGGATGATGACAGTCTGGAACAGGTCGGTGAAGGCCACCGACCACATGCCGCCGAACACCGTGTACAACAGCACCACACCACCCCCGACCAGGATGGCCGTGTTCAGGTCCACCGCCCCGCCAGACAACACATGGATCACCAGGCCCAACGCGGTCATCTGCGCCGACGTCCAGCCAAGGTAGGACACCACAATGGCGCCGCTGGTCAGCACCTCCACCGACTTGCCGTAGCGGACCTTGTAATAGTCCCCAATGGTCAGCAGGTTCATTCGGTAAAACAGCCGGGCAAACAGCAGTGCGGCCAACACAAGGCAGACGGACGCGCCGAAGGGGTCGCCAGGAATACCGGCAAGGCCATCCTTGGCGAAGGTGGCCGACACCGCGAGCACGGTTTCGGCACCAAACCAGGTGGCGAAAACGGTCGCCACGTTCATGTACAGCGGCAGGCTGCGGCCTGCCACCAGGTAGTCTTTGCTGTTATTGACGCGTCGGGCGGCCACCAGCCCGATGGCGATGGTCACCAGCATGTAGAGCACCACAAAAACGATAAGCGTGTTCATCAACCCTCCCAGGTCGGCAAAACAAAATCAGTAAGCAGGCACGAAACGGTAGATGGCGAGCATCACCACCAGGCCAATCACAAAACCCATGATGATATGGCTGAGTCGGCGCAGCAGGTGGTTGGTTTGCTGCAGCTCCACCAGCACCTTGTGCAGATCGGCCCGGTTGTCCTTCGTATCGAGACGCTGGTACAGCAGGCGCGGTAGCGCCGGCAACAACTGGGCGTAGCGCGGGGCTTCCGCCTTGAGTTGCTCCAGCAGCTTTTGCGGACCGACCTGGTCTTGCATCCACTTTTCTAGGAAAGGCTTGGCGGTGCTCCACAGGTCCAGTTCGGGGTCCAGTTCGCGGCCCAGGCCTTCGATGTTGAGCAGAGTCTTTTGCAGCAGCACCAGCTGCGGCTGGATTTCCACCTGGAAGCGGCGCGAGGTCTGGAACAAGCGCAGCAGCACCATTCCGAGCGAAATCTCCTTCAACGGACGGTCGAAGTAAGGCTCGCACACGGTGCGAATGGCGGATTCGAGTTCGTCCACCCGGGTGCTGGCGGGCACCCAGCCGGACTCGATGTGCAGTTGGGCCACACGCTTGTAGTCGCGCCGGAAGAACGCAATGAAGTTCTGCGCCAGGTAGTCTTTGTCGACTTCGGTCAGCGTGCCGACGATGCCGAAGTCGAGCGAGATGTAGCGCCCGAAGGTGGCCGGATCCAGACTGACCTGGATGTTGCCGGGATGCATATCGGCATGGAAGAAGCCGTCGCGGAACACCTGGGTAAAAAACAGCGTGACGCCATCGCGGGCGAGCTTGCGGATGTCCACCCCCGCGTCGCGCAGGCGCTGCACCTGGCTGATGGGCACGCCCTTCATGCGCTCCATCACCATCACCTCGGTATGGCAGTAGTCCCAGAACATTTCGGGGATGAGCACCAGGTCCAGCCCGGCCATGTTGCGGCGCAGCTGCGCGGCGCTGGCAGCCTCGTGGATCAGGTCGAGCTCGTCGTGCAGGTACTTGTCGAACTCGGCCACCACTTCCCGTGGTTTGAGTCGCTTGCCATCGGCGCTCAGCCATTCAACCCACCCCGCCATCATCCTCATCAGGCTCAGGTCCTTGTCGATGGCGGGCAGCATGTTGGGCCGCAGCACCTTCACGGCGACGTCGCGCACACGCCCTGACCGCTCGCGCAGGGTGGCAAAGTGCACCTGAGCAATGGACGCGCTGGCCACAGGCACCTGCTCGAAGCTCACGAAAATGTCGTTCAGGGGGCGTTTGAACGCGCGCTCAATGGACGCAATTGCCACCTCCGAAGGAAACGGCGGTACCCGGTCCTGCAACCGGGCCAATTCGTCGGCAATGTCCGCTGGCAGCAGGTCACGCCGGGTGGACAGCACCTGACCGAACTTCACAAAGATCGGGCCCAGTTGTTCCAGTGCCTCGCGCAGACGCTGGCCGCGCGGTGCACCAATGCGGCGGCCAAAAAACAGCACACGGGCCAGCAGGTGCAGCGTGGGTCGGTTGAAGCTGGTCAGCACCAACTCGTCAAGCCCGTGCCGCAGCACAATCCAGACAATCGTGACGCCCCGGGCCACGCGGCCGAGGCTACTGGTCAGCCACCCCATCACCCGGCGGACTTTCCGTCGGGAACCGGGGCGCGGCGAGCAATGAAGTCGCGCAGCGCGGCCGCGGCTCGGCGAGCGGTCTCGCCCACCGTGTGGGCTGGGGCATCACCGATCAGGCGCGACAGATCCTCTTCCAGGTCCCAGCGCACATGGTCTACCAGCCAACCGACCTCGGCCGCCAACTGCACATCACCTTCAATCTTGATGGGCGGCTTGTCGCCACGCAACGCGGCCTGCGCCAGTGCCAGCGGGGAGTCCTCCTGAACGGTCAGGCACAGGTCTGGTACGCCTGTGGCGCCGGGCAGAACCCGGTCCAGCAGGCCAGCCGGCGTGGCCACCAGTTGCAACGACAGATGACGCCATTCCACCCGCACCGTGCGGCCCTTCTGCCGAGCCAGTCGTGCTTGAGCTTCGGGCTCCTGCATCAGCACATGGTTGAGCAACAGCACGGCGCGGTGCTGGACCTCGTCCACCAGCCATTCGGGCGGTTGAAGGCTGCTGGCCAGGCGGTTGAACAGACCGTCCAAGAACGACAGAGGAGGATTGGATTGCATCGCTTGATTATCGGGGGGAAATCAGCGGCCACCACACAACAAAAAGCCCGTCCGAGCAGGGTACTCGGACGGGCTTATGACCAGTGTTGAACCGAGCGATTACTGCAGCGCCTGCACCCCGGCCACCAGCCAACCGGCCGAGCCGTCCTTGGGCTTGGTCATGTTCCAGACCTCGCGGAACGGGCTTGGACCGGCCGACGGTTGTTCGCGAATCATGCCGGAGTACTCCACGCTGGCCATGTAGGACTCGCCGAGTTCCTCGATGCCCAGCAACTGGGCGTTCAGCATGACCACATCGGTCTGGTTGGTGCCGCCACCGGTGTGGGTTTCACGGTCGGCCAGTTGCTGACGGATCTCGCTCAGCATCTCGTCGGTCATCATGGCGCGGAGTGACGCAATGTCGGACGCATCCCAAGCTGCCTGCAGGCGGGTGAAATTGGCTTTGGCCTGCGTCAGGAAGGATTCGCGGTCGAAGCCATCGGGCACGCCCCAAGGTTGGGTACCCGTGAGACCGGAGCCAATGACCACGCCGCCTCCCTCGGCCGAACCACTGGTTGGGAAGCGCGAGCTGTCAAACGACATGCTGTTGCGCTCCCAGGGGCGGGCCGATGCGTCGTTGCCGACGTTGTTGGGGCTGTACGCGCTGGGCGCCTGGGCTGCGCCCGCAGCGCCTTGGAAGGCCAGGCGACCGTTGCCGGCGGCGGCATTCTTACGGGCACGCATTACCATGCCAACCACCACCATGATGGCCAGGGCAAGCAGACCAAACAGCAAAACCTGACCGAATGCTTCACCCAGGCCAAGCGAGCTGGCGAGCCAGGCCAGACCCAGGCCCGCGGCCAGTCCGCCGAGCATCGCGCCCCAGGGCCGCTTGGGCGCTGCGGCAGCCGCGTTCGGTGCGGCAGCCGGTTTGGCCGCTGCCGCATTCGTGGCTCCGGGCTGTGCGGGGGTGGGTGCGGCCGGCGGTGCGGCGTCGCGCTGTGTCACGTTGTTGGATTGGCGGCCAAACGATTTGCCGCCGCCCAGACGCTTGGCTTCTGCGTCAAAGCCGGTGGCCACGAGCGCCACGGCCAACACCATCAATGCCAAATATTTCATGTCGCCTCCAGAAAACAACCAAACTAAAAACTTACAAATCTAAGTTTCCCACAAGCGTTCAGCATTGGATACCCACATGCAGAGCCACCACGCCGCCAGCAAGGTTGTGATAGTCCACGTGGCCGAAACCATTGGCTTGCATCAGCGCCTTCAAGGCCTGCTGGTCGGGGTGCATGCGGATGGACTCGGCCAGGTAGCGGTAGCTGGCGTCGTCGCCCGC
>CAZANT010000153.1:0-6462 GCA_964486575.1 uncultured Burkholderiaceae bacterium
GTGGCCACCCGCAGCTCGATGTCGAGCGGGCCGTATTTCTTGAACTTGATCTTGCCGTCTTGCGGCTTGCGGCGCTCGGAAATGTCGAGGTCGCACATGATCTTGAGCCGGGTGGCCATGGCCTGGCGGTACTGGGCGGGCACCTCGATGTAGGGCACCAGCGTGCCGTCAATACGGAAGCGAATACCAGTCTTGGCCTTACCGGGCAGGGGTTCGATGTGGATGTCGGAGGCACCGGCGCGGTGGGCGTCCACGATCACCTTGTTGACGAACTTGACCAGCTCGTTGTCGGCGGCGGCAGACACGACGTTGTCGTCGAATTGGGTGTCGTCGTCCAGCGGCACCATGTCCGACAACAGCTTGTCGATGGAACTTTCCGGACCCCCAGGGGCAAAGAGCTGGTCCAGCGTCTGCTGGAACTCAGCCTGGGTGGTGACGCACCAGGCAAACCGGTCAATGCGCGGATAGACCTGCGACAGCATGCGCGAGTTGCGGGCGGCTTCCGGGTCCAGGCACATGACCTGCAGGCCGTTGAGGCCCTCTTCCAGCGGCATCCAGCCCTGGCGCTCGACAAACTCCCGCTTGAGGGCACTGTGGATTTCGCGGATGTAGAGCCGGCCGGGCGTGAAGGGCTCGTAAGGCACCCCAAAAAAGCGGGCCAGCGCGGCGCCAATGTGGGCGGGCTTGATGGAAAAATCGCTCAGCAGCGCCTGCTCCACCGAGGTGCCCTGCTCCCGTGCGGCCACCACACAGCGCTCCAGCTCGGCGGGCAGCAGCAGGCCATCGGTGATCAGCCCGTCGTACTTGCCGGCCTTGCGGCGCAGGCCTTCGCCGGACCGTTCGGCGCGTTGCCGCATGGCGGTGCCCAGCGTCTTGCAAAGCTCGGCGGCGCCTTCCATTTCCAGTGGGCCAAAAGGCTCACCGTTTTTGTTGTTGATGACCTGCAACACACCCTGGAGGGCAGCGCCGCTCATCACCGGGTAGACCATCATTTGCTGGGTGCGGTATCCGGTGCGGCGGTCTACCTCTTGCAGAAAACTGAGGTTGGGGTGGATGGCCTTGAGCCGCTTGTCGTCGTACACGTCCACAATGTTTACCGGCTGGCGAGACATGGCCACAAAACCGGCGATGCTTTGAGAGCTCACGGGCAGGCGCAGGTCTTTGCTGACGTTGAGCCCGGTCTTGACCTTGGAGACGATGGCGCTTTGGTCGTCACTCAGTGCATACAGGGTGATGCGATCGGCGTTCAGAACGCGGCAAATGTCGGCACTCACGTCGACCATCAGCTGGTCAAGGTTGTCAGTCTCGTGGATGCGGGCGGTGACCTGCTGCAGTTCACGGTAAAACATCGCGGCAAAGTTGGCATCGCGCAGGGCGCTTGGCTTTTTCTGTGCGATGGTGAAGGCATCGTCGTACAGCCTGCCAGGTACAGCGGCTGGCGGTGGTTTGGGTAAGCTGCTCACAGCGCAAACTCCTGGCCGGCCCGCAGCCAGCGGATGTCGTGGACCACGGGCGGCGTGCCGCGGGGCGTGGCGTTGAAACGCTCGATCTCGGCCATGATGAGGTCGGTCTCGGCGGGCTTGGTGTGGGTGATGTAGACCGGGTAATCGTGCCCGGCGGCAATGCAGTCCAGTTCGCGGGCCAGGACCTCGGGCGAAAGGTGCAGGCTGAGTTCGGCGAGCTCCCGCTCCCGGTTGCTGAAAGCGGTTTCGATCACCAGCATCGCCACATCCATCTGGTTGACGCGCAACCAGAAGGCCGGGTTGCGCTCGGTATCGCCTGAAAACACCCAGTACTTGCCGTGATTCGCCGTGCCCGCCCCGGACCGGCGCGCCGCATAGGCCACCGCGGGCACGGTATGCACAGCGGGCAACACCTCCACCTGCTTGCCGTCGAATTCCAGCACCTGGCCCACCGCGATCGGGTGGTAACAAATGAACGGTTCTTCAGGGGTAGGAATGCGGGAAAAGTCGGGCCAAATCGCATCGTTGAAGATGTGGGCCTGCAGTGCGGCAATGGTGCCCGGCAACGCATGAATGTGCAGTGGGCCGGTGCGCTGGGCGGCCACGGCGTCCACCATCAGCGGCAGCGCAGCCACGTGGTCGAGGTGGGAGTGGGTCAACAGCACGTGGTCCACCTGGCGCATTTCTTCCAACGTCAGGTCGCCCACACCGGTGCCCGCGTCGACCAGCACGTCGTGGTCGAGCAGGAAGGCGGTGGTTCGGCAGTCTTTGGCAATCGCGCCGGAGCAACCAAGCACTCGAAGCTTCATGGCGTCAACAGGTCCTGTGAATGTGCGGTCGGCGCATGGGCGGAATGGCGCTACTGGGTTTCGAATTCGCTGGTGGCGTCCCAATCGGGGTTGAACGGCTGCTGGCGCAACGCGTCCACCCGGGCAGTGTAGAGCCGGTACAGCTGTTTTTGGGGACTGAGTTGGCGCAATGTCGAAAAAGCCACATCGCAGGCGTCCCAGTCCTGGGCGCGGTAGGCGGCCAGCAGGCGGTTCCAGACTGTGAGTTCCGCCTCCTGCCGCTCGTCCAGGTTGCGGATCTCGCCGAGCGGGGTGTAAATCGCCACCGCCTGGGCCTTGCCGCGCACCCTCACCCGGTCCAGTTCCTGCCAGACGTACTGCGGCACCATTTTCTGCGTGTGTTCGCTGACCACCAGGTCGACCCCATAAAGCTTGGACAAAGCCTCCAGCCGCGCACCGAGGTTGACAGCGTCGCCGATCACGGTGTAGCTGCGGCGCATGTTGGAACCCATGTCGCCCACACACATGTTGCCGGTGTTGAGACCAATGCCAACGCTGATTTCGGGCATTTTTCGGGCCCGGCGCTCGTCGTTGATCTGGCCAATTTCACGGGCCATTTCCAGGGCCGTTTTGACCGCCAGCCGTGGGTGATCGGCCGTTTCCACCGGGGCACCCCAAAAGGCCATGACGCAGTCACCCATGTACTTGTCGATGGTGCCACGGTTGTTGCGGATCAGCGTGGTCAAGCGGCTGAAGACGCTGTTGAGCAGCGCCTGCAGCTGGGTTGGCTCCATGGTTTCCGACATTTTGGTGAAGCCGCGCATGTCGCAGAACATCACGGTCAGCTCCTTGCTGGTGGCGCGCATGCTGTAGCGGGCCGAATGCTTGACCATCTCGTCCACCAGTTCGGGAGGCACGTAGGTGCCAAACAGGTTGGCCAGTTCGCGTTTGGAGCGGCTTTCCACAAAGTAGCCGTAGCTCATGTTCAGCGCAAACGCGGTAAGCGCCATGGCGAGCGACGACGCCAGCGGCAGCACCTGCCGGAACACAAAAAACAGCAGCACGTTGAGCCCGACCAGCACGCCAATGACGACCACGCTCAGCAGCACCGCGCGCGACGCGGTGAGCAGGGGCAGCGCCACGGCCAACGTCAGCCCGGCCAGCACCAGCACCAGCAGCTCATAGCCAGCGGCATAGTCGGGCTTGAGGTAGAGCCGTCCGTCGAGCAGGCCCGAGATGACATTGGCATGGATTTCCACCCCGGGGAAAATTTCACCCACCGGGGTGACGCGCACGTCCAGTAGGCCGGGCGCGGTGGTACCGACCAGTGCAATTTGCCCCTTCAGGGTGCCGGGCGCGATCCTGCCGCCCAGCAGGTCGGCCGCCGACACGTAGCGGAACGAACCACCGTTCGGCCCGCCGGGCCCGCGGAAGGGCACCAGCGTGGCGACCCGGTCGTCCACCGGAATCTTCATGCGGTTGGCGCCTTGGCGCAGCACCACGCTGTCGAGCGGCTGTGCTTGCCCCGCTGCATACGGCGGTGCCGCGGCGTAGCCTGGCGACACCGTGGGCATGCCGCGCAAGGTGCGGAAGATGGCGAGCGACAACGCCTCGTAGTACTGGCCGTCGAACTCGGCGATCAGCGGCACGGCGCGGACCACACCGTCGCTCTCGGTGATGGAATTGAAGAACCCGGCCATGGGCGAGGCCTGTGCCAGCGGTGCGATATTGGCGCCATAGCCGTTCCAGCGGGTCACCCCAACACGCCGGTCGGCAAAGGCGTCGGCCGCCATGGTGGGGGCGGGCAATTGGCCGTTGGTAAGCTTGCCACTGTCATTGGAGAAGTAGTAGCCCAGCACCACAGGGCGGTTTTGCAGGGACTTGGCGAACAGTGCGTCGTAGTCCAGGCTGTCCTGCAGGCCAGTGAGCTGGGCGGCAAAGCCGGGCTGGTCCCGCAACGGCCCTTCGGCGAGCTGGCGCAGGCGCTTCAGACCGGAGCTGTCGTCGGGTTCGGCAAACACCACGTCGAAGCCGACCACGGCCACGTTTTGCCGAAGCACCAACTCGTCCACCAACCGGGCCATGTGGTGTCGGCCCCATGGCCACCGGCCCACCTCGGCCAGGCTTTTTTCGTCAATGTCGATGATGACGATGCGCTGGTCGAGGGTTTTCGGGTTGGTGGCGCGCAGGCGGGCGTCGTACAAAACGTCGTCCAGCCGGGACAGGCCTTCAATGCGCTGAACCCCAAGCACATGCAGCACCGCAATCACCAGCGGGATCAGCGTGACCAGTATCCGCGGCCAGTGTCTGATCAGGGCCCGCATGGTGGCGTGTCAGCCCACAGCGTCGGCCTGCACCAGCAGCACCGAAATGTTGTCGCGCCCCCCAGCGTCGTTGGCGGCGTCCACCAGCTGCGCGGCGCGTTCGGCCAGTGTTCCAGGGCCGCTGAGCAACGCGGCGATCGCGTCGTCGGTCAGCATGTCGGTCAGGCCGTCGGAACAGAGCAGATACACATCGCCCGGCTCAGCCGGGTGTTCGGAGATTTCCACCTCGACCATGTCCATCACGCCCAGGGCACGGGTGACGAGGTTGCGGTTGGGCGCGAATGGGGCGTCTTCGAGTGAGACCAGGCCAGCGTCTATCTGCTCTTGCAACACCGAGTGATCGCGGGTCATGCGGTCAAGTGCACCACCTCGCAGGCGGTAGACGCGCGAGTCCCCGACATGGGCCAGCAGCACGCTGGTGCCGAGGAACACCGCCAACACCAAGGTGGTGCCCATGCCGCTGCAGTCGGGCTGGGTGGCGGCGCACGACCAGATGCTGACGTTGGCGTTTTCAACCGCCGCTTCCACCGCGCTGTGCAGCACCTCGCTGTGGGGGCCGGGCCGGATGGGCAGCAAGTGGCGGTGCAGGTCGGCCTGGATCAGTGCAATCGCCATGCTGCTGGCCACCTCGCCGGCGTTGTAACCCCCCATGCCGTCTGCCAGCAACGCGAGCTGGGCCGCAGCGTCGAAGGCCACCGCGTCTTCGTTGTTCTCGCGCACGCGACCGACGTGCGTCTGGCTGTAGAACTGGTAGCTCAGCATGCCTGGATGGGCTCAGCGCGTCAGGCCGGCGTGCTGGCGGCGCTGGCGCGCGCTTGAATGTACTTGCCTACGGCCAGCACCAGCAATGCCCCCGCAGCGGCAGCACCGTACTCCCAGAACTTCTCGGTTGGCAGGTAGGCTTTGACAGCCGGGTCGGTGAAGGCCATTTGTCCAGCGATCCAGCCCAGCAGCATGGCGCCCAGGGTGATGACGATGGGGAAGCGGGTCATGAGTTTCAGCACCAGTTGGCTGCCTGCCACGATGATGGGGATGCTGACCAGCAGGCCGAAGATCACCAACACGAGTTGGTGCTCACCCCCGCCCTGGGCCGCGCCAGCAATGGCGATGACGTTGTCTACGCTCATGACCAAGTCGGCAATGATGACGGTTTTAACCGCACCCCAGAGCTTGTCGCTGGCGCTGACGGTGTGGTCGTCTTCCCCCTCGGGCATCATCAGCTTGACGCCAATCCAGACCAGCAGCAGCGCACCTGCAATCTTGAGGTAGGGCACGGCCAGCAGCGCCAAGGCGAACGCAATCAGGATCACCCGCAACACGATGGCGCCCACAGTGCCGTAGATGATGCCCATCTTGCGCTGCTGCGGCGGGAGGTTGCGGCAGGCCAAGGCAATCACAACCGCGTTGTCACCGCCCAGCACGATGTCGATCAGGATGATCTGACCAACCGCCACCCAGAACCCTGCGGTCATCAACGTTTCCATGGCGCTACTCTTCCAAAAAACAAAAGCCGATTGTCTCGCAAGACAACCGGCTTGGGGGTGTGGGTTGCCACAGCGGGTGTGGCAGCTCAATCGCTCAGAGCAGCGCCTTGAGCAGTTTGGCCATTTCCGACGGGTTGCGGGTGACGGTGAAGCCACACTCTTCCATGATGGCGAGCTTGGCGTCGGCCGTGTCGGCACCGCCAGAAATCAGCGCACCGGCATGGCCCATGCGCTTGCCGGGCGGGGCGGTTACGCCGGCGATGAAGCCCACCAGCGGCTTCTTCATGTTGGCCTTGCACCAGCGAGCGGCTTCGGCTTCGTCGGGGCCACCGATCTCACCAATCATGATGACGGCGTCGGTGTCCGGGTCGTCGTTGAAGGCCTTCATCACGTCGATGTGCTT
>CAZANT010000154.1:0-6462 GCA_964486575.1 uncultured Burkholderiaceae bacterium
TCGTCGGCAAGCCCAACGTCGGCAAGTCCACGCTGCTCAACGCCTTGGTGGGGCAGAAGATCAGCATCACCTCGCGCAAGGCGCAAACCACCCGACACCGTATCACCGGCATGCGAACCCTGGGGGCCACTCAGTTCGTTTTTGTGGACACCCCAGGTTTTCAAACCCGGCACAGCAATGCGCTGAACGCCTCGTTGAACAAAACCGTACTGGGTGCGCTCGGTGATGTGGACCTGGTGTTGTTCGTGGTGGAGGCGGGCATGTTCAACCAGGCCGACGGCAAGGTGCTGCAGTTGTTGCGCGAAGGCACGCCCTGCCTTCTGGTGGCCAACAAGCTCGACCAGGTCACCCGCCGTTCAGACATCGCGCCCTGGTTGCAAGAGATGCAGCAGCGCCATTCGTTCACCGAGTTCGTGCCCATGTCGGCCAAAAACGCGAAGGACATCGAGCGGCTGTTCGGCATTTGCGAGAAATACCTGCCTGAGCAGCCCTGGTTCTACGAGGAAGATGAACTCACCGACCGCAGCGAGAAGTTCCTCGCCAGCGAGATGGTGCGGGAAAAGCTGTTTCGCCTCACCGGCGACGAGTTGCCCTACACCTCCACCGTGGTGATCGACACCTTCTCCGAAGAACCACCCGCCCGCAAAGGCCACAAGCGCCTGGTGAAGATCGCAGCCACCATCGTGGTTGAACGCGACGGCCACAAGGCCATGGTGATCGGCGACAAAGGCGAGCGCATCAAACGCATCGGCACCGAGACGCGGGTGGAGCTGGAAAAGCTCATGGACGCCAAGGTGTTCATCGAACTGTGGGTCAAGGTCCGCTCGGGTTGGGCCGATGACGAGGCACGCGTCCGTTCGTTCGGGTACGAATAGCCTCGGCAGCCATGCCCGCCCAGCGCATCCACCACGAACCCGCGTATGTGCTCCACCACCACGACTGGAGCGAGTCCAGCCTGATCCTGGACGTGTTCACCCGCCACCATGGTCGGGTGGCTTTGGTCGCCAAAGGTGCCAAAAAGCCCAGCTCTAACTTCCGCCCGGTGCTGCTGCCGCTGCAGCCACTTCAAATCGCTTTTGGTGGCGATGCCGAGATCCGCACCCTCAAAGGAGCGGAGTGGATGGGCGGGCACACCATGCCGTCGGGCGACGCGTTGATGTCGGGCTACTACCTGAACGAGTTGTTGATTCGCCTCTTGGCGCGGGACGACCCGCACCCTCGGCTATTTGACACCTACGCTGCCACCGTGCAATTGCTGGCCACCGACTTCGCCCGCAGCACGGCCGAACTCAACCAAGTCACCCCCGCCGCGGCCAGTGAGGGCTTGCCGCTCGCGCTGCGTTCCTTTGAATTGCTGCTGTTACGCGACATTGGTCTGCTGCCCACGCTCCACGTCGAGTCGGCGAGTCTGTCGGCCGTCGATCCCGGAACCGACTACGTGCTGGTGCCAGAAGGAGGCTTGCGCACCGCCCACGCAGACGACCGCACCAGTCTGTCCGGCGCTGCGTGGTTGGCGCTGCAAGCCGCGTTGGGTCACGACGGCCCGCCCAATGCAGTGTTGCTCGGGGTGCTGCGCGCGTGCGCGCCGGTGCTGTCGCCGCTGCGCAGCCAACTGCGCACCCTGCTGCACTACCATTGCGGTGTGCCGGTGCTTCGCACCCGCCAAATCATGATGGAACTCCAAAATTTATGACAGACATGGCCCCCACGCTCCCCACTTGGTGTGGTTCGCCGCCCGCCGATGTAGGCTCGGCCCACGCTTCGCAGGTTCAGGAGCCAGTGTCTTGCTTGGGACGGCCCGGTGCTTCAACTGGGGAAGTGCTGTGACCCAAACGTCTCTTTCCGTCAACCTCAACAAAGTCGCTCTGGTTCGCAACACCCGTCACCTTGGCATCCCCTCGGTCACCCGCGCTGCCACGCTGTGCCTGCAAGCGGGCGCCCAAGGCATCACGGTGCATCCGCGGCCCGACGCTCGGCACATACGTGCCGACGATGTGGCCGATCTGGCCGCCTTGCTGAAGGGCTGGCCCGACCGCGAATTCAACGTTGAGGGCAACCCTTTCCAAAACCTGATGGACTTTGTGCGTGCCTTCCGCCCGCACCAGGCCACCTTCGTACCGGACAGTGAAGGCCAGTTCACCAGCGACCACGGCTGGAGCTTTCCCGCCGACGCCCAGCGCCTGTGGCCCCTGGTGGCCGAGTGCCGCGCACTGGGCGTGCGCGTGAGCTTGTTCATGGACCCGCTGCCGGAAGCCATGGCTGCTGTGAAGGCGGTGGGCGCCGACCGGGTCGAGCTCTACACCGAGCCCTACGCCAAAGCCTGGGGCCAGCCCGAGGAAGCGCACCAACTCGCCCGTTACGCTGCGGCTGCACAGGCTGCCCTGGACGCTGGGCTGGGCGTGAACGCGGGCCACGACCTCAACCGAGACAATCTCGCTGCCTTTGTGAAACAAGTGCCTGGCGTGTCAGAGGTGTCCATCGGCCACGCGCTGATCGGCGATGCCCTGGAACTGGGCTACACGGCCACCGTTCAAGCCTACCTGGCCTGCTTGCGGCCATGATCTACGGCATCGGCACCGACATCTGCGATGTGCGGCGCATTCGCGCGTCGCTCGACAAACACGGTGAACGGTTTGCCCTCAAGATTTTGAGTGAAGGCGAACTCGCTACCTGGCGCATGCGCAGCCAACGCTGGCCCGAGCGCGGTGTTCGCTATCTCGCCACCCGTTTTTCCGCCAAAGAGGCCTTTAGCAAAGCCATCGGCCTGGGCATGCGCATGCCCATGACCTGGCGGCTGTGCGAGGTCGGCAAGCTCGCAAGCGGCAAGCCCGCCCTGGTGTTGCACGGTGGTTTGAAAGACTGGTTTGACGCGCAAGGCCTCACCGCCCACGTGACCGTGACCGACGAAACCGATTACGCGGCAAGCTTTGTCGTCGTGGAACAGAAAGAAAAAGACCGAACATGAGCCCCCACAGCCCCGTCATCATCGACGTCCCCGGCCTGCGCCTGACCAAAATAGACCGCCAGCGCCTCAAACACCCGCTGGTGGGCGGCGTGATCCTGTTCGGCCGCAACTGGGAGAGCCGCACCCAGCTGAGCGCCCTGTGCGCTGAGATCAAAAAAGTCCGGCGGGACCTGCTGATTTGTGTGGACCACGAAGGTGGCCGGGTGCAGCGTTTCCGCACCGATGGGTTCACCCACCTGCCGCCCATGCGCGTCCTGGGCGAGCTGTGGATGACCGATGCGCTGGCCGCCACCAACGCTGCCACCGCGTGTGGCTACGTCCTCGCTTCGGAGCTGCGCGCTTGCGGCGTGGACTTCAGCTTCACCCCGGTGCTGGACCTGGACTTTGGCGCGAGTGGGGTCATTGGCGACCGCGCCTTTGCCCGCGACCCGCGCATGGTCGCCATGCTGGCCAAGGGCCTGATGCACGGCCTGCTGCAGGCCGGCATGGCCAACTGCGGCAAACACTTTCCAGGTCACGGCTTCGTCAAGGCCGATTCGCATACCGACATCCCGGTCGACCGCCGCAGCCTCAAGGCCATCCTGGCCGACGATGCCGCGCCGTACGACTGGCTCAACACCACGCTCACTGCGGTGATGCCTGCGCACGTGATCTACCCCAAGGTTGACCCCCGCCCAGCAGGTTTTTCCGACAGGTGGTTGAACTACATCTTGAGAGGCCAGCTGGGGTTTGGTGGTGCGGTGTTCAGCGATGACCTGAGCATGGCCGGGGCGCGCCTGATCGACGGCGTGGAGGTGAGCTTCACCCAAGCGGCGGTGGTGGCGCTGAACGCCGGCTGCGACATGGTGCTCTTGTGCAATCAAAGTGTGGGCGAGGGCCTTGCGGTGGATGAACTGCTGGCGGGACTGACCGAAGCGCAGGTCAAAGGCGAATGGGATCTGTTGGAATCCAGCGAACAGCGCCGCCTGAACCTGCTGCCGCGCCAGCCTGCACCCGACTGGGACGCGCTGATGGTGGAGCCAGCCTACATGCACGCCATGGGCTTGATCCCCTGAGTCAGTGACCGCGCCAACTCGGTTACACATTGATGCGGTCACCGGTCTTGAAACCGGCGAACATATGGCCACATACTGCGCATGTTTGCCCAATTCTCTCCCCGCATGACCCCTTCAGACCCCTTGCCATGGCCCGCCCGGGCATTGCAGTTTGTGGTGCGCGGCGTGATGCTGCTGTCGGCAATGGTGATTGCGGCGGCGTTGCTGTCGGTGGCTTTGGTGTGGCTGGTGTTTGGGGTGCTCAAGGCGCTGGTCACTGGCCGCAAGGCCGCACCGTGGGCCGCGTTTGAGCAATACCGGCGCTACACCGCGCAACGCGTCTGGCCGAAGCCAGAGCAGGGCGACGCTGCCTCGCACAGCGCGCGCCGCCAGGCGTTGAACGACGTGGAAGACGCGCAGGTTCTGCGCGAGACACCCCGCCGTTCCAACGAGCCGCGCTGACTCCGGCGGACTGCCCCCTTTTCCCTGCGAGCCACATCTGGTAAAACGCCAGTGGTTAAACGTCGGTCCCACAGACGCCACCAACGCAGGGAGAAAGCGCATGAACCCATCCATCCGTTATCTGGCCAGCACACTGGCAATGGGCCTCCTGGCCAGCCAAGCGCAAGCCCAGGTGCAAAAAATGCGGCCCGGCCTGTGGGAGCATGGCTTCACCATCCTGAACCAAGGCGGGCAAATGGCCGCGGCCATGGCGCAGATGCAGCAGTCCATGGCCAGCCTGCCACCCGAACAGCGCAAGATGATGGAGCAAATGATGGCGCAACAGGGCGTGAGCATGGGCCCCAAGGGCAACTCGGTGAAGGTTTGCGTGAGCAAGGAAGAGGCCGATCTGGACCGCATACCGCCGCAAGAAGGTTGTACCCAGAAGGTGGAACGGGTCAACGCCAACACCATCAAGGCCAGCTTCAGTTGCAAGGGGGCGGCGGGTGAGCCGCCCAGCACGGGGGACGGGACCATCACTTTCAGCAGCCCCACGGCCTACACCGGCCAATTCACCGTGAGAACCACCGTCGATAAAAAGCCGGAGCAACTCTCGATGAGCCAGACCGGCAAGTGGCTGGCGGCCGATTGCGGCCAATTCAAGTCGCGCTGACCACCGCGGTGTTGCCGTCCGAAGGCCACACGATCGGGCCCACCAGTTCCACCTGTGTCAGGTAGAGCCGCAGGTCGAACTCGAACTGGTGGTAGTCCGGTTCCATATGGGTGCAGAGCTGGTAGAACGCTTTGTCGTGGGCCTTCTCTTTCAGATGCGCCAACTCGTGCACCACGATCATTCGCAAAAACGCCTCGGGCACTTGTTTGAACAGCGTTGCCACACGGATCTCACGCTTGGCCTTGAGCTTGTTGCCCTGCACCCGTGACACGGTGGTGTGGGTCCCCAGCGCGTGGGCAATCACGTGCAGCTTGCTGTCAAATACCACCTTGCTCAGTGGCTCGGCGCCGCGCAGGTACTGGCTTTTGAGGTCGGTCACGTAGTCGTACAGCGCACGGTCGGTGCGCACCCCGTGGCTGTGGGGGTATCGGTTCAGAAGCAACTCGCCCAACCGTTGACCGGCGATCAGCTGGCGGACCTGGTCGAGGACCGGTGCGGGATAGCCGCCGAGGTAGCGCAGCACTGGGTTTGCTACTGTATTCATAGCTGTACTGCGAGCTTCCACTAGGGCTTGAAGCTTATTTTGCTTAAAAACGGCCTGTTGACGGCGTGAAAAAGCCAAAAAGCCGCTCTGGGAGCCTCAACCGGCCTGATGTTTCAGGGCCGGGAACAAGATCACGTCGCGGATGCTGGCGCTGTCCGTCAGCAACATCATCAAGCGGTCGATGCCAATCCCGCAACCGCCGGTGGGCGGCAGGCCGTACTCCAATGCGCGCACAAAGTCGTGGTCGTAGTACATGGCTTCGTCGTCGCCGCTGTCCTTGGCGTTGACCTGCGCCTGCAGGCGTGCGGCCTGGTCTTCCGCGTCGTTCAGCTCCGAGAAGCCATTGCCGAACTCGCGGCCAGTGATGTAGAGCTCAAAGCGCTCGGTCACCTCGGGGTGGGTGTCGCTGGCGCGGGCCAGCGGCGAGATTTCCACCGGGTGCTCGCAAATGAAGGTCGGGTTCCAGAGCTTGTCTTCCACCGTTTCTTCAAAGTACATCACCTGGAGGCCGGCCAACGAGCGGGTGGCGAGAGTGTCTTTGTCTTCTTTCTTGCCGAGCCTTTTCAGCGCGTTGGTCAGCCAGACTGCGTCGTCTACGTGCGTTCCGGCGTCGGTATGTTTGAGGATGGCTTCGCGGATGGTGAGGCGCTCAAACGGCTGGCTCAGGTCCACCGGTTGGCCGCCGTAGGTGAGCTGCAGCGTGCCCGCGGCTTTCTGCGCCGCGTCGCGGATCAGCGATTCGGTGAAGTTCATCAGGTCCTGGTAGTTCCAGTAGGCCGCGTAGAACTCCATCATGGTGAACTCG
>CAZANT010000155.1:0-6363 GCA_964486575.1 uncultured Burkholderiaceae bacterium
CTGATCGAAGCCGGGATCGCCAAGGTTCACGTGGCAGTGCTTGACCCGAACCCACTGGTCAGTGGTCAGGGCGTCGCGGCGCTTCGGTCCGCTGGAGTGCACGTCGAAGTACTGCCCGAAGACCACCCGGTTGCTCACCGAGCCAAGTCGCTGAACCTCGGGTTCTTCTCTCGCATGATCAGGCAACGACCTTGGGTTCGAATGAAACTCGCTGCGTCGTTGGACGGGAAAATAGCTCTTCACAATGGTATCAGCCAATGGATCACTTCCACGGAAGCGCGACTGGATGGACAGCGCTGGCGAGCACGTGCCTCGGCAGTCTTGACCGGGATCGGCACTGTGCTTGAGGACGATCCGTTGCTCAGCGTGAGGGACGTGCCAATCAATCGTCAGCCGCCACTAGTGGTCGTGGACAGCGGATTGAAAACGCCTGTGAATGCACGGCTGTTCGAACCCGATCGCCATATCTGGATCTACAGCGCTCAAGTTAGCCAGAGCTTCAATGCACTGGTTGCGCGGGGTGCCCGTGTGACCACGTTGCCCGACGGGCACGGAAAGGTCGACCTTAACGCGCTACTCAGCGACCTCGCCACTCGCGGCGTGAACGAACTGCATGTAGAGGCTGGCCACAAGCTCAACGGCTCATTGATCCGTGCTGGGCTGGTGGACGAATTTTTGATTTACCTCGCTCCTACCATGCTCGGACAGGGACGTGATATGGCGCAGTGGGGGCCGTTGACTGCGCTTTCGGACGCTCTGGCACTTGAATACATCAGCGTAGAGCGGGTCGGCCCCGACTTGCGCATCATTGCCCGCCCCCCTGGCCGGGACAAGTTTTAGGGCAACACCGGAAGCTTTGCCGTTTCCCTGCGAAAATACGGCATGTTCACCGGAATCATCACCGGCGTGGGGCGCATCGTCGCCGTCCGCGACCTGGGAAGCTCTTTAACTTACGGCAAGCGGCTGGCCATCTCAACGCCCGCTGGTTACCTGGACGATGTCGGCCTGGGCGACAGCATCGCGCTCAACGGCGCGTGCATGACCGTGGTCGCCATTGACCTGCCCCGCCACGAGTTCCAGATTGACATCTCGGCCGAATCGCTCGACAAGACCACCGGCTTAGTGGAGTCCAACGCCGTCAACCTAGAAAAAGCTTTGCGAGCGAACGACCGCTTGGGCGGCCATATTGTCTCTGGCCATGTGGACGGGGTCGGACTGGTCAGTCATTTCGCCGAGGTGGGTGAAAGCTGGGAACTGCGCATCGAAGCGCCAAAGGAGTTGGCGAAATACCTGGCCTTCAAAGGCTCTGTGGTGGTCAACGGCGTGAGCCTGACCGTCAACCGCGTGACTGACACACCTGAACACACCGAGATCAGCATCAACCTGATCCCGCACACCATTCAAAACACCGCGCTGCAATTCCTCGCCACAGGCGCGCGGGTCAACCTCGAGGTTGACCTGATTGCCCGGTACGTTGAACGCATGCTCAGCGGCGTGAAGACCGCCTCACAGGATTTGACATGACCCCCCCTGCCTCTGCCCCGTTCCTTGCCAACATTTCCCCAGTCGAAGACATCGTGGCGGAGATGCGGGCCGGCCGCATGGTCATCCTCGTGGACGAAGAAGACCGCGAGAACGAAGGTGACCTGGTTCTGGCCGCCGACCACGTGACCCCCGAGGCAGTGAACTTCATGGCCCGCTTTGGCCGCGGACTGATCTGCCTCACCCTGACGCGCGACCGTTGCGAACGGCTTGAACTGCCGCCCATGGTGTCTCGCAACGGCACACGGCACGGCACGGCATTCACCGTGTCCATCGAAGCGGCCGAGGGCGTGACCACCGGCATTTCTGCGGCCGACCGGGCGCGCACAGTGCAGGCAGCCGTGGCCAAAAACGCGCGGGCCGATGACCTGGTCCAGCCAGGGCATATCTTCCCGCTGCAGGCCGTTGACGGCGGCGTGCTGATGCGCGCCGGGCACACGGAAGCCGGTTGCGACTTGGCAGCCATGGCGGGTTGCTCCCCCGCTGCGGTGATCTGCGAGATCATGAAAGACGACGGCACCATGGCGCGTCTGCCCGATTTGGCGATTTTTGCGGCAGAGCACGGGTTGAAAATCGGCACCATTGCAGACTTGATCCAACACCGCAGCCGCACCGAATCCTTGGTCACCAAAGTCGGTACGCGTGGCATCCACACTAACTTCGGTGAGTTCACAGCCCATGCCTTTACCGACACCACGAGCGGTGGTGTGCATTTGGCGCTGGTGAAGGGGACCTGGAATCCACAAGACAACGTGCTGGCACGCGTGCACGAACCACTCTCGGTGCTGGACGCTCTGGAAGTCAACCGGCCGATGCACTCCTGGAGTTTGGACGCCAGCCTGAAGCACATTGCCGGCGTCGGCCAGGGGGTGGTTGTTCTGCTGAACTGCGGTGAGAGCGCGTCCCAATTGATCGCCCAGTTCGAAGGGCGGGCCCGCGCCAGCCAGGCACCGGAGCGTGGTCCGGTGGACCTGCGCACTTATGGCGTCGGCGCACAAATCCTGCGCGAGTGCGGCGCCTTCAAGCTGACGCTGATGGGCACCCCCCGGCGCATGCCCAGCATGGCCGGTTACGGGCTCGAAATCACCGGTTATCTGGCCGCCTGAAGCTCTGAATCCAAGTACCACGAGAAATACACCATGTTTGGCGCTGACAAAGGCACTCCCACCCTGACCGATGGCAAGAAGCTGTACATCGGCATCGTGCAAGCCCGTTTCAACGAGGGCATCACCGATGCGCTGGCCAAGGCCTGCTTGGAAGAATTGGCTGCACTGGGCGTCTCTCCCAAACACATTGACCATGTGCGCGTGCCCGGGGCGCTGGAGGTGCCACTGGCCCTGCAAGCCATGGCCGAGTTGAACCGGTACGACGCGTTGATCGCGTTGGGTTGCATCGTGCGCGGTGAAACCTACCACTTCGAGTTGGTCGCCAACGAATCTGGCGCCGGTGTGACCCGCATTGGACTGGACTACCAAATCCCGATTGCCAACGCCATCCTGACCACCGAAAACATGGCGCAGGCCATCGCCCGGCAAACCGACAAAGGCCGTGACGCGGCCCGTGTGGCGGTGGAAATGGCCAACTTGCTCACCGAGATCGCATGACCTTGACCAAACCCGACACCCGGCCGCCGCGCCAGCCCCGCACCGGCTTGACCAGCACCGGCGTTCGCAAGGCGGCCTCCAAATCGGCGCGCAGTCGCTCGCGCGAATTTGCGGTGCAGGCGCTGTACCAGTTCCTGGTGGGCCGCAATGACGCCGAGGCGATCGACCGCTTCACCCGCGACCTCGCTGGCTTCAACAAAGCCGACTCAGCGCACTATGACGCACTGCTCCACGGTTGCGTTGAACAGGCAGCCGAGCTGGATGCCTTGGTGGTGCCGCTGCTGGACCGCAACTTGGGGGAAATCTCGCCGGTCGAGCACAGCATCCTGTGGATTGGCGCCTACGAGTTCAAACACTGCCTCGACGTGCCCTGGCGCGTGGTCATCAACGAGTGCATTGAGCTGGCCAAAGCCTTTGGCGGCACCGACGGTCACAAGTACGTCAATGGCGTGTTGAACCAGCTAGCGTCCACGCTGCGAGCCACCGAGGTGGCCGCCGACGGGGGCCACAAGCCTACCCCCATCAAGGAATGAGAACCACCGAACGGGCTCGCCGCGTCGAGCCGTTCTATGTGATGGAGGTCGCCAAACGGGCGCAGGCATTGGCCCGTGCGGCCGGCCCCCACACCCAGCCCATGCTTTACCTGAACATGGGCGAGCCCGACTTCACCGCCCCGCCCCTGGTGCAGGCCGCCGCGGAGCGTGCCATTCGCGACGGTGCCACCCAGTACACCCATGCCACCGGCCTGGACGCGCTGCGCGAACGGATCAGCGGCTGGTACGCCAGCCGTTTCGGTGTCGCGGTACCGGCGCGCCGGATAGTGGTCACCGCCGGGGCGTCAGCGGCATTGCAACTGGCTTGCCTCGCGCTGATCGAAGCCGGTGACGAAGTGCTCATGCCCGACCCGAGTTACCCGTGCAACCGCCACTTCGTCAGTGCTGCGGACGGTCGCGCGGTGCTTGTGCCCACCGGCGCGGAGGACCGTTTCCAGCTCAGCGCCGCCAAGGTTGCGGCGAGCTGGCGCGCCGCAACCCGGGGCGTGCTCCTGGCCTCCCCGTCCAACCCTACCGGCACGTCCATCCACCCTGGCACCTTGCGCGACATTCACCGGTTTGTCAGCGACCGGGGCGGCATCACCCTGATTGACGAGATTTACCTTGGCCTGAGCCACGACGCCGCTTTTGGCCAGACCGCGCTGGGCCTGGATGATCAGATCATCAGCATCAACAGCTTCAGCAAGTACTTCAACATGACCGGATGGCGGCTGGGGTGGCTGGTGGTGCCCGACTCGCTGGTCGATGTGGTGGAGCGGTTGGCTCAGAACCTCTTCATTTGCCCCAGCACCGTGGCACAACACGCGGCATTGGCCTGCTTTGAGGCCGACAGCCTGGCCGAGTACGAGCGCCGGCGCGCGATTTTCCGGGAACGGCGCGATTCGGTTGTACCTGCCCTCCTACAAGCCGGTTTCGAGGTGCCAGTGGCACCCGACGGCGCGTTCTATGTCTGGGCCAATTGCCGCCGCCTGTACGATCGGTTGGGCCTGCGCGACAGCTGGGATTTTGCTTTCCATCTGATGGAAACCGTGCAGATTGCCGTGGCACCAGGACGCGATTTCGGCGAGGCCAACACCGCCGAGTTTGTGCGCTTCTCCACCGCCAGCGGGACCGACACGCTGCAGCAGGCCATGAAACGATTGGCGGTGCTCGCATCCCAAGGACCGCAACGGTGACCGCGCCATTGACGTTTCAATTTCCGATCCGGGTGTACTGGGAGGACACCGACGCCGGCGGTATCGTGTTCTACGCCAATTACCTGAAGTTTTTTGAGCGCGCCCGTACCGAATGGCTGCGCAGCAAGGGACTGGAGCAACGGGCGCTCAAGGAGGGCACTGGCGGCATGTTTGTGGTCAGCGAGACACGTTTGAAGTACCATCGCCCCGCTCGGCTGGACGACGCCCTTCTGATAACCGTGAATTTCACACAAAGCGGCCGTTCTTCTCTGTGGATCGAACAGCAGGCGCTGACCATGTCAGAAAAAAATACACAGTTGTTGTGCGAAGGCAGCATCCGCATTGGCTGGGTCGATGCGGCGCTGATGAAGCCTGCGAGAATACCGGAAATTATTTTGAAAGCGTTGAAATGACTCAAGACATGTCCATCGTCTCCCTGATCCTCAATGCCAGTTGGGTTGTTCAGGCGGTGATGTTGTTGCTGGTTGTCGTCTCGGTGGCGAGCTGGGCGGCCATTTTTGCCAAAATCGTTAGCTTGAAGCGCATCCAGGCAAACAATGCCGACTTTGAGCGCAATTTCTGGTCAGGCACCAGCCTGAACGATTTGTTTGCCGCTGCCGCTCAGGCCGACAAGCAGTCCGGCCCGATGGAACGCATTTTTGCCAGCGGCATGCGTGAGTACCAAAAGCTGCGTGAGCGCCGTATTGCGGACGGCAGCGCCCTGCTCGAAGGTGCCCGTCGCGCGATGCGCGCCAGCTTCCAGCGGGAGCTGGACACTGCCGAAACCAGTCTGTCGTTCCTCGCCACCGTGGGTTCGGTATCGCCGTACGTCGGTTTGTTCGGCACGGTCTGGGGCATCATGCACGCCTTCACCGGTCTCGCTGCGCTGGAATCGGTGACCTTGTCTGCCGTTGCGCCCGGCATTGCGGAAGCGCTGGTGGCTACTGCCATTGGCCTGTTTGCCGCCATCCCTGCGGTGGTGGCTTACAACCGTTTCTCGCACCAGGTCGACCGTGTGGCGATCAACCTGGAAACCTTCATGGAAGAGTTTTCCAACATCCTGCACCGCAACCTGGGCGCGCAAACGCCTGCCGGTCACTGATCCCCCCGCTAGGAGACCGCCATGCCCGCCGTTGCATCCCGAGGTCGTGGAAGACGCGCCGTGTCTGAAATCAACATGGTGCCTTTCATCGACGTGATGCTGGTGCTGCTGATCATTTTCATGGTCACGGCGCCGCTCATCACCCCCAGCCTGATTGACCTGCCCAGTGTCGGCAAGGCCAACAAACAGCCCGACACCGTGATTCAGATCCTGATCAACAAGGACGAGTCCCTGGAGATGAAGATCAAGAACACATCCACCCCGCTGGACGGCAACAACGTGGCCTCTGCCGTTCGCAGTGCCCAAGGCGGCAACCCCGCCACGCCGGTGGTGATCAGCGCCGACCGCACCGTGAAATACGAGTCGGTGGTGAAGGTGATGGACAC
>CAZANT010000156.1:0-6313 GCA_964486575.1 uncultured Burkholderiaceae bacterium
CGGCCACCGATCACAAAGGTGGGGTCCAGGCCGGCAGCGGCGAGCACGCTGGCCACCAGGCTGGTGGTGGTGGTTTTGCCATGTGTACCGGCAATCGCAATGCCCTGCTTCAGCCGCATCAGTTCGGCCAGCATCAGTGCGCGTGGCACCACGGGAATGCGCTTCTCGCGCGCCACCAGCACTTCGGGGTTGTCGGCCTGTACGGCAGTGGATGTCACGACCGCATCGGCGCCGTCCACATTGGCGGCTGCATGGCCCACATGGGTCTGGATGCCCAGGCTGGCAAGGCGGCGCAGGGTGCTGCTGTCGGCCAGGTCGGAACCGGAAATCTGGTAGCCCAAGTTGAGCAGCACTTCGGCAATGCCGCTCATGCCAGAGCCGCCGATGCCGACGAAATGGATATGACGTACTGCGTGTTTCATTTCACCAGCACCTCACAGGCGCGCACCATTTCTGCGGTGGCCCGGGTTTTTTGCATTGCTTTGGCTTTCTCTGCGTACGCCAACAAGGTGGGACGGTCGGTTTCGGTCAGGAACGCGGCCAAGCGCTCCGGGGTCAGTTCGGTTTGTGGCACCAGCCAGCCGCCCCCGGCATCCACCAGGAATCGGGCGTTGTGGGTTTGGTGGTCGTCGACCGCCGAGGGAAAGGGCACGAACAGCGCGGCCGCGCCCACGGCGGCGATTTCGGTCACGGTGCTGGCGCCGGCGCGGCAGACGACCAGGTCGGCCTCGGCAAAGGCGCCGGCCGTGTCGTCGATGAACGGGATGAGTTCGGCGGCCACCCCGGCGGCCTGGTAATTGGCGCGCAGAGCGTCGATCTGGGTGCTGCCACTTTGGTGAAGCACATGGGGCCGTGCTTCGGGCGGCAACAACGCCAGCGCTCGAGGCACGATGTCGTTCAACGCCTTGGCGCCCAGACTGCCACCCACCACCAGCACTTTCAGCGGGCCGCTGCGGCCGGCGAAGCGCAGCGAGGGGTCGGGCTGACTCAAGAACCCCTCGCGCAACGGGTTGCCAATCCACAGCGCGCTCTTGATGGCTTTCGGAAAGGCAGTGAATACCAGATCGGCGACGCCAGCCAGCACCTTGTTGGCCATGCCAGCCACGGAGTTTTGTTCGTGCAGCACCAGCGGCTTGCCCAGCAGGCTGGCCATCAAGCCGCCTGGGAAAGTGACGTAGCCGCCAAAGCCCACCACCACGTCGGGCTGAACACGGCGCAGCACCTGGATGCATTGCCAAAACGCCCTGAGCAAACGCAGCGGCAAGAAAGCCAGCGAGGTGACGCCTTTGCCACGCACGCCCGCGAAGTCGATGCACTCGAAAGCAAATCCCCGTGGCGGGATCAGTGTGCTCTCCATGCTGGGACGACCTGCGCTGCCGCGGCCGCCGAGCCAGTGCACTGTCCAGCCTTGGGCGCGCAGCGCCTCGGCCAAGGCAAGTCCCGGGAAGATGTGGCCGCCAGTGCCACCCGCCATGATGAGTGCGGTGCGGCTCATCGGCGATTCCCCCGCATCAGCTGCCGGTTTTCAAAGTCGATCCGCAGCACCACCGCCAGCGCCACCATGTTCATCAGGATGGCGGAGCCGCCGTAGCTCATCAGTGGCAGCGTCAGGCCCTTGGTCGGCAACGCACCAAGGTTCACGCCCATGTTGATGAAGGCCTGAAAACCCATCCAGATGCCGACACCCTGCGCCACCAGTCCGGCAAACACGCGGTCCAGCGCGATCGCCTGGCGGCCGATGTGCATCAGGCGCCGGGTGAGCCACAGGAACAGGCCGATCACCACCAGCACCCCCACCAAGCCAAACTCTTCGCCAATCACCGCGAGCATGAAGTCGGTGTGGGCTTCGGGTAACCAGTGCAGTTTCTCGACACTGCCACCGAGGCCAACACCAAAGACCTCACCGCGCCCGATGGCGATCAACGAGTGCGAAAGCTGGTAGCCCTTACCGAGTGCGTGTTCGGCGCTCCACGGATCGAGGTAGGCAAAAATCCGTTCGCGTCGCCAGGGGCTCATCGCGATCATCATGCTGAAGGCCCCCACCAACACGGTGGCGATCAGAAAAAACATGCGGGCGTTGACGCCGCCGAGGAACAGGATGCCCATGGCGATGATGGCGATCACCATGAAGGCGCCCATGTCGGGTTCCGCCAACAGCAACATGCCGGTTACCGCCACGGCGATGCCCATGGGCAACACCGCGCGGAAGAACTTTTCTTTCACCTCCATTTTGCGCACCATGTAGTCGGCCGCGTAGATCAGCACCGCGAACTTGGCCAGCTCGGACGGCTGGAAGTTCATGAAGCCCAGCGAGATCCAGCGGCGCGCGCCGTTCACACCTTTGCCCACGTGCGGGATCAGGACCGCGATCAGCAGCAGCAACGACACAATGAACAACCATGGCGCCCAGCGCTCCCAGACTTTCAGCGGAATCTGGAAGGCGACCAGCGCCGCCAGCGTGGCCAGCACCAGCGACATCGCATGGCGCCAGACGAAATGGTGGTGTGCGTAGTTGGCAAATTTTGGGTTGTCTGGCATGGCGATGGTGGTGGAATAGACCATCACCAGCCCCCACATCAGCAACGCCACCGAGACCCAGACCAGCCCCTGGTCAAATCCCAGCAGGCGGGCGGGCGTGCTGGGCGTTCGGGCGAACTCGGTGCCCCCAATGCGGACCGGCAACACATCCGCCGCAGCGCGCTGCATGCCGCCCAGCAGGCCGCCGAGCCAACCCCACGCGGATAGGCTGGTGCGCTCGGTCATGGCAACTCCGCGAGTTCAATGCCGGCCTCGGCGGCCAACTCGGCCACCGCCGCGCAGAACACGCGGGCCCGGTGGGCGTAGTCGTCAAACATGTCAAAGCTGGCGCAGGCGGGCGACAGCAGTACGGCGTCACCCGCCTGCGCCATCTGGCTGGCCTGCTGCACGGCTTCAGGCAAGGTGGCAGCGGCGCGCAACGGCACACCGGCGGCGGCCAGCGCTTCGCCAATCAAAGGGCCGTCGCGGCCAATCAACAGCACCGCGCGGGCATGGCGGGCTACCGCGGGCAGCAGCGGCGCGAAGTCCTGGCCTTTGCCTTCGCCCCCAAGGATGACGACGATTTTCTGGTCGGCACCCAGACCCTGCAGCGCGGCCACGGTGGCGCCGACGTTGGTGCCTTTGCTGTCGTCGTAATAAGCCACATCGTTCAGCAGGCCCACCAGTTCCACCCGGTGCGGCTCACCGCGGTATTCGCGCAGGCCATAAAGCATGGGGGCGAGGCTGCAGCCTGCGGCACTGGCCAAGGCCAGCGCGGCCAAGGCGTTGACAGCGTTGTGCCGGCCACGGATGCGCAGCGCATCGGCGGGCATCAGTCGCTGCAACACCAGTTCGGCCGCGTCGTCTTCGCGCTGCTGGGCGCGGGTGCGGCGGGTTTCGTCGGCCGGCATGGCCCGCACCAGCCAGGCCATGCCATTGACGGTCTCGATGCCATAGTCGCCGGGGCGCTGCGGCAGTTCGCCACCGAAGGTCACGTGGGGTCGAACGGGAGAGGGTTTGGTGGGCTTGCCCTTGCCGCTGGGCACCTCAGCCTTGGGCAGCATGGCCATGACCTGTGGGTCGTCGCGGTTCAACAGCATCAGCCCGGTTTGGCCAAAGATGCGCGCCTTGGCCGCCGCATAAGCCGACATGTCTCCGTGCCAGTCGAGGTGGTCTTGCGACAGGTTGAGCACGGTGGCGGCCGTAGGCTCGAACGTGGTGGTGCTGTCGAGCTGGAAGCTCGAGAGTTCCAACACCCAGGCCTGCGGCAACGTGCCGGCATCCATATGGGCGGACAAGGTGTCCAGCAGCGTGGGGCCGATGTTGCCAGCCACCGCCACGCTGAGCCCGGCGCGCGCCACCAGCTGCCCGGTGAGCGAGGTCACCGTGGTCTTGCCGTTGGTGCCGGTCACGGCCAGTACGGCCGGGGCGTAGCCGTTTTCCGCCTTCAAGGCACCCAGGGCCTCAAAAAATAGGTCCAACTCGCCCTGAGCCCTAGTGAAATCCTGCCGAATCGCTCCTAAAACAGGAGCAATCACAGGGGGTGCCAAGCCCGGGCTGCGGTACACCGCGTGCAGATTCAAGTCTTCCACCAACGTGGCTGAGAACGGGCCAGACACGAACAGCGCACCGGGCACCTGCGCACGCAGCACCGCCAGTTGCGGCGGTGCCTCACGGGTGTCGGCCACGGTCACCTGCGCGCCGTGGCGGGCACACCAGCGCGCCATCGCCAGCCCGGACGCACCGAGGCCAAGGATGAGCACACGTTGGTCTTGCAGATTCAACACGCCTACCTCAATTTCAGGGTGGACAAACCCACCAGGCACAGCAGCATGGTGATGATCCAGAAGCGCACCACCACCTGCGTTTCTTTCCAGCCGCTTTTCTCAAAATGGTGGTGCAGCGGCGCCATCTTCAGGATGCGCCGGCCTTCGCCGTATTTTTTCTTGGTGTACTTGAAGTAAGTCACCTGCAGCATCACCGACAGCGCCTCCACCACGAAGATGCCGCCCATGATGGCCAGCACAATTTCCTGCCGCACGATCACGGCAATGGTGCCCAGAGCGCCGCCAAGCGCCAATGCGCCCACATCGCCCATGAAGACTTGCGCCGGGTGGGTGTTGAACCACAGAAAGGCCAGGCCGGCACCGGCCATGGCCGAGCAGAAAATCAGCAGCTCACCCGAGCCGGGAATGTGCGGGAACAGCAGGTACTTGGAATACACCACGCTGCCGGTGACGTAGGCGAACACTCCCAGGGCAGAGCCCACCATCACCACCGGCATGATGGCCAAGCCATCCAAGCCGTCGGTGAGGTTGACTGCGTTGCTGGAGCCGACGATGACCAGGTAGGTCAGGATCACAAAGCCGAACACACCCAACGGGTAGCTGATCTCTTTGAAGAAGGGCAGCAACAAACCCGCCTGTGGCGGCAGGTCCACGTCAAAGCCCGACTGCACCCAGGTCAGGAACAGCTCCAATACCTTGAGGTTGGAACTCTCCGAGATGCTGAACACCAGATAAACCGCCGCCAACAGGCCGATGACCGACTGCCACATGTACTTTTCGCGGGAGCGCATGCCCTCGGGGTCTTTGTGCACCACCTTGCGCCAGTCGTCGGCCCAGCCGATGGCGCCGAAACCCAGCGTCACCAGCAGCACGATCCAGACAAAACGGTTGCTGAGGTCAAACCACAGCAAGGTGGAAATCGCAATTGCCATCAGGATCAGCACACCGCCCATGGTGGGCGTACCGGACTTGGCGAGGTGCGTCTCCATGCCGTAGCCACGCACTGGCTGGCCGATCTTGAGCGCGGTTAAGCGCCGGATCACCGGTGGACCGGCGATGAGACCGATCAACAGCGCGGTGAGCGCTGCCATCACGGCCCGGAATGTCAGGTACTGAAAGACCCGGAAAAAGCCGAACTCGGGTGACAGCGATTGCAGCCACTGCGCGAGACTAAGCAGCATTGGCCACTCCCTTGGATTGGTTGTTGTGTTCTTGGTGCGTGATGGCGGCCACCACCCGCTCCATCCTCATGAAGCGCGAACCCTTGACCAGTACGCTGGCTACCGTGGGCAGGGTGTCGAGCACGTCGGCGTTCAATGCGTCCACGTCGGCATGGTGCTGGCTGCCAACGCCAAAGCTCGCCACCGCTTCGACAGACTGTGCACCCAGCGCCAGCAGTTGCTCAATGCCCTGTTCTTTTGCGTAGCGCCCTGTCTCGGCATGCAAAGCGGGCCCGTCCTCACCCACCTCGCCCATGTCGCCCAGCACCAACAGGCGCGGGCCCGGCAGGCTCGCCAGCACGTCAATGGCGGCCCGTACCGAGTCCGGGTTGGCGTTGTAGGTGTCGTCCACCAGCGTGAGGGCGTGGCCCGCAACCTGCACCTGCAAGGCGCGAGACCGACCCTTGACCGGCTCGAACGCCGACAGGCCCTGCGCCGCTGCGGCCAGCGGCACACCCGCGGCCAGTGCACAGGACAGTGCCGCGAGTGAATTCTTGACGTTGTGGCGGCCTGCTATCTGCAACCGGTAGGCCACCGGTCCGGCGGGGGTGTTGGCACGAACCGACCAGCCACTGTCCGTCCAATCGGCTGATTCGGCCGTCACGTCGGCCGCGCCTTGCGCTGCAAAGGTCAGCGTCGGACGCGCACCGGCCAGCGCCAGCCAGGTCGCCGTGTGCGCGTCGTCGGCAGGGAACACGGCAACGCCTTGCGATGGAAGGGACGAAATCACCGCACCGTTCTCTTGCGCCACCGCCGCCACGCTGTGCATGAACTCCAGGTGCTCGCGCT
>CAZANT010000157.1:0-6285 GCA_964486575.1 uncultured Burkholderiaceae bacterium
CCAGAGCGCCAGCCCACGCAGCCCGGCGGTGACGGCCACACACGCCAGCAGCGCCAGTGAGCCAGGCTGGCCAAGGTAAAGCAGCCCCACATACACCCAACCGCCGGCGAAAGCGCACACCGCATACGGCCGGTGGTCGCGAAAGGCGCTGGGAATCTCGTTGCAAACCATGTCGCGCAGCACGCCACCGAACACGCCGGTAATCACGCCCATCAATACCGCCACCAGGGCTGGCAACTGAGTTTGGAGCGCAAGGTCCACACCCACAGCGGCGAACAGGCCCAGACCGAGGGCGTCCGGCCACTGGATGGCTTTTTCAGTCACCACAAAATGCCGGTCCCGCAGGAACAGCATGGCCAGCAGGGCAATCACCAGCACCGCCCACAGCAGTTCGACGTGGCGAACCCAGAAAAAGGGCCGTTGGTCCAGCAACAGATCGCGCAGCGTGCCGCCGCCGAACGCGGCCAGAAAGGCCACCACACACACGCCCACCGCATCCAGCCGTTTTCGGGCCGCTTCCATCGCGCCCGACAAGGCAAACGCGGCTGTGGCCAGGCCCTCCACCGCGATCCGCAACCACTCACCCCAGCTTGCGATCTGATTCATGCGAGGATTGTCGCTTCATGCCAATACCGCTCGTCATCGATCCCGCCTTTTACGCTGTCGCCATTCCCGCCGTGTTGCTGCTGGGCGTCAGCAAGAGCGGATTTGGTGCGGGCTTTGGTTCTCTGGCGGTGCCAATGATGGCCCTGGTCGTGACCGTACCGGAAGCCGCCGCCATGCTGATGCCGGTGTTGTTGTTGATGGACCTGATGGGCGTCGCCGTCTTCCGCAAAGATTTTGACTGGGCGCTGCTGAAGTTCCTGATTCCCTTTGGCCTGCTCGGTACGGGTGTGGGCACGCTGCTGTTCCGGCTGCTTGACGCACACTTGGTCGCCGGCATTGTGGGTGTGTTCACGCTGTTGTTTCTGGCGCAGCGGCTGGCTTTCCCGCCACGCCCTGACAGCCAAGCGTGGCCGCGCTGGGTGGGTGCGTTGCTCACCACCACCGCCGGCTTCACCAGCTTCGTGGCGCACGCGGGTGGTCCGCCGGTCAACGCATATGTGATTCCCATGCGCCTGTCGCCGGTGCAGTTCACCGCCACGATGGCGGCCTTCTTTTTTTGCGTTAATTTGTCTAAGTGGGGGCCTTATGCCTGGCTGGGCTTGCTGGACGCGCGCAACATGGCGACCTCGCTGGCGCTGCTGCCGTTCGCACCGGTGGGCGTGCTGGCGGGGGCCTGGCTGACGAGGCGCATCAAACCCACCCTGTTCTACCAACTGCTTTATGCAGGCATGTTGCTCACCGGGCTCAAGCTGTTGTGGGACGCCGTGCGTGGGATGGCTTGACGGCCAACCCGTCAGGGCGTGGGCGCAGCGGGCTGCTCAATCGCGTCGGCCGCCTCGTCGTTCAGGGCCTGACCTTCGCGCTGTGGTTTGGTCAGCGGGGTCGGCGTCCAGCGGTTGCCATGCATCAGGTCCACGCCACTGGAGATGTCCCCGGCCATCTGCAACTGCAGGCGTTCGGCATCCCGACGCCGGATGTCGGCCGTGACTTCGGCGATGCCGTCTTCGTCCACACCAAAGGTCCGCAGGGCTGCAGCGCCAAAGGCCAGTGCCGACTCCAGGGTTTCACGGAGCTGGAAGTCCACGCCATGGCGTATCAACTCGATCGCGTGTTGCCGGTCGTAAGCGCGGGCGAGCACCGGGGTAAGTGGGCATTCGTGCTTGAGCAGTTCCACGATGTGGCTGGTGACTTCTTTTTTGTCTACACACACCAAAATGGCCTTGGCATGTTTGGCGCCGCTGGCGTGCAGCACGTCCAGCCGGGTGCCGTCGCCATAGAAGACCTTGAAGCCGAAACGTGCGGCCGCACGGATCATGTCGGTGTCGTTTTCAATGATGACCACGTCCATGCCACGGGCCAACAGCGACTGGCTGGCAATCTGCCCGAAACGGCCGAAGCCGATGACCAGCACGCCGCCCGTGTGCGCATCGCCCGCCATCACGTCTTCCACCCCTTCCATGTTTTGCTCGGGTGCCGCAGGCATGGCCCAGCGCAGCGCAACCACTGCCAGCGGCGTGAGCGCCATTGACAAGATGATGGTGGCGGTGAGGATGGCATTGGTGTTGGCCGCGACAATGCCGGCCGATGCAGCCGCGGCATACAGCACAAAGGCGAATTCGCCGCCCTGGGCCATCAGCGCTGCGCGCTGCAAGGCATCTCCGTGGTTGGCCCGGGTCGCCCGCGCCACGCCGTAAATGGCCGCACCTTTGACCAGCATGTAGGCCAGCACGCCCGCCAGAATGAGCGGCCAGTCGGCCAGCACCAGCGGGATGTCGAGCGACATGCCCACACCCATGAAAAACAGGCCCAGCAAGATGCCGCGGAAGGGCTCGATGTCGGCCTCCAGCTGGTGACGGAAGGTGGACTCGCTCAGCATCACACCCGCGGCAAACGCTCCCATGGCCATCGACAAGCCGCCCCACTGCATGGCCAATGCCGCGCCCAACACCACCAGCAGCGCAGCGGCGGTCATGACTTCACGCGCCTTGGCTTTGGCCAGCACCCGGAACAGCGGATTGAGCAGCCAGCGGCTGACCGCAATCAGGCCCACCACCGCCGCCAGTGCAATGCCCACCGTGACCCAGCGCGACACGTCCGCCTCGGCGGGCGCGGGTGCCATGAAGGCAACAATGGCCAGCAGCGGCACGATGGCCAGGTCTTCCAGCAGCAAGATGGATACGATGCGCTGGCCGCGCGGGGTCGAGGTGTCGCCGCTCTCGTCAAGCAACTGCATCACGATGGCGGTGGACGACAGCACAAAACCCATGGCGGCAATGAAGGCCACGGCCAGGCTGAGCCCGGCCAGCATGCCCACGCCGGTGAGCAGGGCGCCGCAGGCCACCACCTGCAGTAGGCCCAGACCGAAAATCTGCCGGCGCAGCGCCCACAGGCGCGAGGGCTGCATCTCCAGGCCGATCACGAACAAAAACATCACCACGCCGAGTTCGGCAATGTGCAAGATGGTCTGGGATTCGCTGAAAAATCCCAGGCCGAACGGGCCAATCGCCAGGCCCGCGGCGAGGTAACCCAGCACCGAGCCCAGGCCCAGTCGCTTGAACAGCGGCACCGCCACCACGCCGGCGGCCAGCAAGATGACGACCTTGACCAGCTCTGTGCCTTGTTCTGCTGCCATGGGTAAAGAAAGATGTAGAAGAAAAATCTGCAATGAGTCTAACTGGCGTGCGGCATCTGGCGCAGGCCCACCGGCTGCGGCGGCGGGGTGGCCCGGGCGCGTGCGGTACCGCTACCATAGTGGTTCTTTTTGAAACACTTGGCGCAAGGAGCGCGTATGCCAGTTGTTGTGGTTGCCAATCCCAAAGGCGGCGTCGGCAAGTCGACGCTGGCCACCAACGTGGCCGGTTACTACGCCTCGCGCGGCCATGCCGCCATGCTGGGCGATGTGGACCGCCAGCAGTCGTCGCGGCTGTGGCTGGAATTGCGGCCCGAAGCGGCCCGGCCAATCAGCACCTGGGATGTGTCGCCGGATTTGATCGTGAAGCCGCCCAAGGGCACGACCCACGTGGTGCTGGACACACCAGGCGGCCTGCACGGCTGGCGCTTCAACGACGTGATCAAGCTGGCCAACAAGCTGATCGTGCCTTTGCAGCCAAGCGTGTTCGATATTTTTGCCACACGCGAATTCCTCGACAAGCTGGCCGACTCCCGCAAGGCCGAGGGGCTGGACATTGGCATTGTGGGCATGCGGGTCGATGCACGCACGATTGCAGCCGACAAGTTGCGCGAGTTCGTTGAGGGTCTGGGCCTTCCGGTACTTGGCTATTTGCGCGATACCCAGAACTACATACACCTCGCGGCCCGGGGCCTGAGCGTGTTTGACGTGGCGCCCGGCCGGGTGCAAAAAGACCTGGAGCAATGGGCCAACATCTGCGCCTGGCTTGACAAACCCGCTGGGTGAGCCTTGGATGAAGCAGTTCGCGTCCTTGGACGAGGTGCCCGGTTTTGTTGGCCAGACGCTGCAGAGCACCGACTGGGTGACGGTGACGCAGGAGGCGATCAACCGGTTTGCCGACGCCACCGGCGACCACCAGTGGATTCATGTGGACGAGGCCCGTGCCGAGGCGGGACCGTTCGGCGGCACCATTGCGCACGGCTTCCTCACGCTCTCTCTGCTGCCACAGTTTCTGGCGGGCGCTTTCACCATCGCCGGCTCGGGCATGGGGGTGAATTACGGGCTCAACAAGGTGCGTTTCACCGCGCCGGTGCCCGCTGGCAGCCGCCTGTGCGCGGCACTGACGCTGCTGGCTTGTGAGCCGGTGGAGAAGGGCGGCATCCAGATGGTGTGGCAGGTCACGGTACTGCGCGAGGGTCAGGAGCGACCGGTGTGTGTGGCCGAATCGGTGGTGCGCCGCTACCCCTGAACGGCGCCCTGAGGCACTTGAAACAAGGCTGGTGGGGCGATTTCAAGCCGAATTGGCACCAGGCCGAGGTGATTCCTTGCGTTGAGTCTACGATTTAAATAGCAAAAAACCGAGTGGCTGCTACGCTGAGCCAGCAAATCCTTGCTGCCGCCAGGCCTCAAAAACTGTCACTGCTACCGCATTGGAGAGGTTCAGGCTGCGCTGGCCCGGTCGCATCGGCAAACGCAGCCGCTGGGTGGTGGGAAAACTGTCGCGCAGGGCCGGGTCCAGGCCCGCCGTCTCCGAACCGAACACCAGCCAGTCGCCCGGCTGAAACCTCACCGTGTGCAGCGGCTGGCTGCCATGGGTGGTCATCGCAAACACGCGGTCGGCCGCCGGCTGGGCGGTGGCCACAAAAACTTCCCAGCTGGCGTGGCGCCGAATGTCGGCGTACTCGTGGTAGTCCAGCCCGGCGCGGACCATGTGTTTGTCCTCAAACGAGAACCCCAGCGGCTCAACGAGGTGCAGCGCACAGCCGGTGTTTGCCGCGAGCCGGATCACATTGCCGGTGTTGGGTGGAATCTGGGGGTGGACGAGCACGATGTTGAACATCAGCCGATTGTCGCCTCCGGCCGAGCCTGCCAGGTGTCAGGCGGTGCGGGCGATGACCAGCGCCGCGACGTGGACCGCGCCGGCCTGCCGCAGCACCTGCGCCGCCGCTGCCAGGGATGCACCGCTGGTCATCACATCGTCCACCAGCAGCACCCGAGCGTGAGACAGGCGGCCAGCTGAACCGGGTGTCACCGCAAACACCCCGCGCACATTGCGCAGGCGCTCCTCCCGGGTCAGCGCGCTTTGCGGCAGGCGATGGACCGGGCGCAGCAGGAGGTGCGCGTCCAGCCGCTGGCGCAGGCGTGGATCGGCGCCCAATACTGCCTGCGCCAGTAGCAGCGACTGATTGAAGCCCCGCTCGGCCAGCCGTTGACGCGACAGCGGCATGGGCAGTACGAGCGTGGCTTGGTTCAACAAGGCCACGGTGTTGGGCGAGCGGCGCAACAAACCCGCCAAGGCCGTCACCAGCCCCGGCTGTTCGCCGAATTTGAACTGCGCCAGCAGCTCCGACCAGGGGTAGCCATAGTCCACTGCGGCATGACAGGCGTCCAGCGCAGGGGCCTGGACGGTGCAGGCCCCGCAACGCGCCACGCCGGCCGGCACGGGCAGTGCGCAGGTGGCGCATCGGTCACGGTGCGGGGCGAAACGCGCCAGGCAGGAGCCGCACACCGGCCTGGCCGGCCAGCGCCGGCATACCAGACACTGGCTGGGCAAGTGGTCGGTCAAGCGGGTGAACAAGCGGCGCAGCACTGGGCCAATATACTGCGCAGGGTGTCGACCGCGCTGCCCCCCACGATTGCCCCCGCCGCTGCCGCCCGTTGGCAACGGGTTCACCTGCCGCAGTCGCCCTGGCTGCACGAAGAAGTGGCCCGACGGATGGAAGAGCGGCTGGACTGGATCAAGCTGCAGCCCGCCGCCTGGCTGGACTGGCAGCCGCTGAACGGGGGGCTGGACGCCCACCAGCGCTTGGGCCAGCGCTACCCGAAAGCCCGCTGTTTTGTGACGGAACCTCACCCCCAGCGTGCCGCGGTCGTGGCGCAGTCCCTGCATGCGCCTTGGTGGACCAGCCGCCGCTGGCGCCAGTCGGCCCCCGAATTTCGTTTGCCCGAAGACGGACAAACGAACATGGTCTGGGCCAACATGGCGTTGCACATGAGTGCCGACCCAGCCTCGCTGATCGCCCAATGGCAACGGCTGCTGGCGACGGACG
>CAZANT010000158.1:0-6278 GCA_964486575.1 uncultured Burkholderiaceae bacterium
CGGGGTTCACCATCAGGTTGCGGGGCATGAAGTCGCGGTGCACGTAGACGCTGGGCGCACTCAGGTTGTGGGCCACCAGCAACTTGAAGGTGCTGTCCAGCAGCGCCTGCTGGTCGGGCGCGAGGATCAAGCCCCGGTGTTTAGCCAGATACCAGTCGGGGAACAGTTGCAGCTCGCGGTTCAGCAGGGCCGCGTCGTAGACCGGCAGCACGCCAGGCTTGGACGCCAGCTGCCAGGCCACGAGCGCATCAATGGCCTGCAGGTAGTACGGCAGGTTGGCCTGGGGTTGGGCGGGGTCGATCGCGTCCAGCAGGGTCTGGTGGCCGAGGTCGGACAACAACATGAAGCCTTGGGGCTGGTCCCAGGCCAACACCTCGGGCACACGCAGGCCCGCGTCGGCCATCAACCGGCCCACTTGCACGAAAGGCTGGCAGTTTTCCTGCGCGGGCGGCGCGTCCATCACGATGCAGCTGCCGACGCCAGGTGCGGCGCTGTCAATGCGGAAGTAGCGGCGGAAGCTGGCGTCGGCGGACGCTGGGCGCAGCGTCTCGGCGCGCAGCTGGTGGTTCGCCAGCAGCGGCGCCAGCCATGCGGCAAAGGCAGTTGCGCGGGCGGGGTCTGTCCAGGAGATGGGCTCGGTCATGGGGTGCTTCAGGACAAGGGTGGCGGACGGAATCGGGCTGGGGCACCGGCCGCATTCGGCGATGTCCCCACGCCGCGGGGAACGGGGGCTGGGCGGTGGTTTTGACTTATGGATAATCCATTCTACAAATGCGCCCGGCCAGGCGGCCCTTTGCCTGTGCCCCCGGCCCAATCCCGTTCACCTACTGCCGCCGCTGCGTCCTACCTTGCGTCTCAAGCACCGCCCATCGAAGCTCCCTGCCGCACCGCAAGCGGGTCTGTTTGCGCTGTCCACGCTGGCAGGCGTTGCCGTGATGGCGCTGATTGGGAGCCAGGCTGTGGCCGACGAGCGACCCCAGCCAGCCACTACCGACAATGCCCCCTTGTTGCTCAAAAGCAGCCCGCAACTGCAGGAGGAACTGCCGGGGGCGGTTCGTGGCCAACGGCCCACGTTCATCTCTGGCGACGCCTTGTCGGGCCAGACCGAACTGAACACGGTGATTGAAGGCAATGCCGAGCTGCGTCAGGGCGACACCGTCATCCGTGCCGACCGCATCGAATACAACCAGACCGACGACCTGGCCCGTGCGGTTGGCAACGTTTATGTGAACCGCGCCGGCAACATTTACGAGGGACCGGAGCTGCAGCTTCGGTTGGAAACCTTTGAGGGCTTCTTCAAGCAGCCCCGTTACCAGTTCCTTGCCAACGACAGCTATGGCGAGGCCTCGGAAGTCGAGTTCATTGACAGCAAGCGCAGCATTGTGCGCAACGCCAGCCTGACCACCTGCAAGCGCCAGGCCGGTCCCGACTGGATGCCGGCCTGGATTTTGAATGCCACCAGCATCAACTTCGACACCGAAGAAGACGTTGGCATTGCCGAAGGTGCGGTGCTGCGCTTCCAGGACGTGCCCATCCTGCCGATACCCAACATCAGTTTTCCGCTGAGCGAGAAGCGCAAGTCGGGCTTTCTGCCGCCGACCGTGGCGCTGGACAACCTGAGCGGGCTGGACGTGGTGCTGCCCTATTACTGGAACATCGCGCCCAACCGCGACCTGACGCTTTATCCCGAACTGCTGAGCCGCCGTGGCGTGGCCGCCGGCGGCGAGTTTCGCTACCTGGAGGACGACTACCGGGGCAGGCTGCGCGCCGACTACATGCCCAACGACACCCTGCGTGATCGCTCCCGCTGGGGCGTGGTGGCACAACACAGTGGTGGGTTCGATAGCGGGCTGTCCGCGATCGGACCGGTTGGCATCAACCTCAACGTCAACCGCGTCAGCGACGACAACTACTGGCGCGACTTCCCGCGGGCCACCGGCTCGCTGACCCAGCGACTGCTGGCGGCCGACGCCTCGGCCAACTTCAACCTGGGCGAATTCACGAACAGCGTGCGCACCCTGAAGTGGCAAACCCTGCAGGATGTGACCGCACCCATCGTGCCGCCTTACGACCGGCTGCCTCAGGTCAACACCCGGTACAGCAAACAAGACGTGGCCGGGCTGGACTTTTCCTTCGAGGGCGATTTCACCCGCTTTGTCTCCGACCGCGACCTGACGCGTCAGCCCAACGGCAACCGCAGCTACGCCATTGCACAGGTCAGCCGGCCATGGGTCACGCCCGGCTACTTCGTGGTCCCCAAGGCCCAGTTCCACACCACCAGCTACCGCTTCGACTCACCGCTTGCCAACGGCCTGACCACCGCCAGCCGCGCGCTGCCAACCTTCAGCCTCGACAGCGGATTGGTGTTCGAGCGCCAGGCCAACTTCTTTGGCCGGGGCTTCACCCAGACCCTGGAGCCGCGCGCTTTCTACACGTACACGCCGTTCCGCGACCAGAGTTTCCTGCCCAACTACGACTCCGGCACCAACGACTTCAACTTCGCCACCGTCTACACCGAGAACGCCTTTGGCGGCAACGACCGCATTTCAGACAACAACCTGCTGACACTCGGCGTCACCACCCGCTTGCTGGACCCCACCACCGGCGCCGAAGCGGTGCGCCTGGGCTTGGCCCAACGTCTGCGATACAAGGACCAGAACGTCACCTTGCCCGGCGGCACGCCGCAGGTTGACCGCATCAGCGACGTGCTCGCGGGTGCGGCGGTGAACTGGAGCGAGAAGTGGTCCACCGAGGGCACGGTGCAGTTCAACCAGAAATCCGGCCGCTCAATCCGCTCTACTGCCAGCGTCCGTTATGCGCCCACCAACTACCGTGTGGTGAGTGCCGCCTACCGCCTGCAACGCCCCACCAGTACCCTTGACCAGGGCAGCGAGCAGGTCGACGTTGGCTTTCAGTGGCCGATCAATGACCTGTTTGGCGATCGGGGCAAAGACCTGGGCTACGGCAAAGGCCTGGGCGACGGCCGCTGGTACGGCGTCGGCCGGTTGAACTACAGCTTGAAAGACAGCAAGCTGGTGGATTCCATCGTTGGCTTGGAGTACGACGGCGGCTGCTGGCTGGGCCGCATCGTGCTGGAGCGGCTGCAGCGCAGCTTCAACTCCGCCAACCAGCGCATCCTGTTTCAGCTGGAATTTGTTGGCTTCTCGCGGCTTGGCTCCAACCCGCTGAAGACCCTGCGCGACAACATTCCGCGTTACCAGTACCTGCGCGAACAAACCACCACCCCAAGCCGTTTTTCACGTTACGACTGAGCACCATGAACACCCCTTTTCTGCGTTCGCTTCCCCGTCTGATGCTGGCCGGCTGCGTGCTGCTGAGCGCCAGCCTGCAGGCGCAGTCGCTGCGCCCCTCCAATCGCCCGCTGGGGCTCCCAGGCGTCGGCGCTGCGGCGAGCGTGCCCACCCAGCGCATTGCGCAGAGCGGCCCGCTGCCGGCCGATTTCATCGTGGTGGTGGTCAACTCCGAGCCCATCACCAACAACGAGCTGCGTGCGCGGGTGCTGCGCGCTGAACAGCAACTCACGCAGCAGGGTGTGGCCATTCCGTCGCGCAATGAACTGGCCTCCCGCATGATCGACCTGATGATCAACGAGCGTGCCCAGCTGCAACTGGCCCGCGAGACTGGCGTTCGGGTGGACGAGTCCATGATCGATCAAGCGATGCAAACCGTGGCCCAGCAAAACCAGGTTTCGGTGGACGCGCTGCGCCGTGGTCTGCAGGCCGAGGGAATCAGCCTGACCCAGTTTCGCAATGACCTGCGTGACCAGCTGCTGTTGTCCCGCCTGCGCGAGCGCGAGGTCGAAGCGCGTACCCGCGTCAGCGACCAGGAAGTCGACCAGTTCATTCGTGACCAGTTGAACGCGGCGGGCGGTTCGGTGGAAATCAACCTCGCACAAATTTTGGTGGCGGTGCCAGAGAAAGCCAGCGAAGCCCAGGTCACCGCGCTGCGCGCCCGAGCGCAGCGCGCGCTGGAACGGGCTCAGAAGGGCGACGACTTCGCCACCCTCGTCAACGAGTTTTCGGACTCCCCAGACAAGCGCCAAGGTGGCCAGTTGGGCCTTCGCCCGGCCGACCGTTATCCCGACCTGTTCACCGAAGCCGTCCGCAACGTGCCTGTGGGTGGCCTGGCCAGCCTGGTGCGCAGCGGTGCCGGCTTCCACGTGCTCAAGGTGCTGGAAAAGAAGCAGGGCAGCGTGGTCAGTGACACAGTACAGCAGACGCGCGCGCGCCACATCTTGCTGCGCCCGACGCCGGCCGTCAATGAGGCCGCGTTGCGCGCCCGCCTGACGCAAATGCGCCAGCAAGTCATCGCTGGCAAAGCCGACTTTGCCGCGCTGGCCAAAGAATTCTCGGCCGACGGCTCGGCCGCAGGCGGCGGCGATCTGGGCTGGGCCAATCCCGGTCAGTTTGTGCCCGAGTTTGAGACCGCGATGAACAGCCTGGCGCCTGGCCAGATCGCCGAGCCGGTGACCTCGCGTTTTGGCGTGCACCTGATCCAGGTCGTCGAGCGCCGGCAGAGCAAGCTGACCCAAAGCCAGCAGCGCGAACTCGCCCGCGCCGCGATGCGTGAGAAAAAGCAGGACGAGGCCTACGCCCTGTGGGCCCAGGAAGTCCGTGGCCGCGCCTATGTGGAGTTCCGTGAAGCGCCGCAGTAAGGCCCCCGCGTTCTCGCGCTCGGTGTCGCGCTCTGTCCGTCGAAGTGGCTGCGCTTTGCCCTGGGGCGGTCCGTCTCGCGGTTCATTTCCCGGTGCGTGGGCATGAAACACATCCCGCGCAAACGCTTCGGCCAGCACTTTCTGTCGGACGGCGGCATCATTGATGCGATCGTCGACGAGATCGCGCCGCAACCCGGTCAGACCATGGTCGAGATTGGGCCTGGTCTGGCGGCACTGACCCAGCCCCTGGTAGAGCGGCTCGGGCAGCTGACGGTGATTGAGCTGGACCGCGATCTTGCCCAGCGTCTGCGCGGCCATCCGCAACTGCAGGTGATCGAATCCGACGTGCTGCGGGTGGACTTTTCAGCCATCCCGCGTGCGGCTGCCACCAAACTCCGGGTGGTCGGCAACCTGCCGTACAACATCTCTACGCCGATCCTGTTCCACCTGCTGGACCATGTCGCCGTGATCGAAGACCAGCACTTCATGCTGCAAAAGGAGGTCGTGGACCGCATGGTGGCCCGCCCCGCCACCAGCGACTACGGCCGTCTGAGCGTGATGCTGCAGTGGCGCTACGCCATGGCCAATGTGTTGTTCGTGCCGCCCACCTCGTTCGACCCGCCCCCCCGGGTAGACAGCGCGGTGGTGCGCATGGTGCCGCTGGCCACTTTCGCATCGGTTGATGCGAAGCACCTCAGCGCCCTGGTGCAGGTGGCTTTCAGCCAGCGCCGAAAACTCCTGCGCCACACATTGGGCCGCTGGCTGGAGGACAAACGGTTTGCCGGCAGCTTCGACGTGCATCGCCGCGCCGAAGAAGTGCCTGTGCACGAGTACCTGGCGCTGGCCGAGGCCACGCAACCGTAACAAAGCCCGCCGAAGCGGGCTCTGTTACGGTTGATTCCCAAAAGAAGTCAACTGTGGGCTCCGGGCCGCCCCAAGGCGAAACTCGGTCCCGTCAGGGCAAAGGCCACCATGCGCAGTGAGCGCGCCACAGCGGCATCAGACTACGCGGCCGCGAGCCAATAACCCGCGTTGAAAGGGCTGCTCATGCGCAGCGCCAGCGGCGACACATCCACCAATTTGTCGGTGGGCATTTTTTCGCCGGTCTCGGTGGTCAAGGAAATGCCAGCCAGCGGTTCGCCGGTCTTGCCTTCTTGGTTTGCCTCGTTCGCCCGTTCTGCTTGGCTGGTGGATGCAGAACGGGCTACAGAAAAGAATAGAAGCACCTGAACGGTATCTTCCGGTCTCCCCAGTAGTCGGATGCGTCGCGGAAGATGTCGAGCAGCTGCTCGCGGGCTTCTTTGTCGAATTTGGCATTGGCCGGAATCTGCTCCAGCACCACCACAAAACCGGGCTGCGGACCCGACTTGTGCAGCGGGTCGGTCAGACTGTCGTAGAGCGCGTCAAAGTTCTTGCCGAAATGCGACGGGAACGTGAACTGCTCGGCGATCAGGTCCAACACGTCTTGCTTGGACTGGGCGTTGGCCAGGTTGGCGTACAAAAAATGCTGACCCAAATGCTGTGCAGCGTCTTGCAGATCCGACACCCGGAAGGCACGGATCGACTGCACAATGTTGGTTCTCACATTACGAAGTGGTGTGTC
>CAZANT010000159.1:0-6249 GCA_964486575.1 uncultured Burkholderiaceae bacterium
GGTCAAAGACCAGCATGCCGGTGATACCCGCTAGGCTGTTGCGCTTGCGGGCCACAGCCAGGATGTCTTGAACGTCATGGGGTGCCAGCGGTTGCACCACGCGGCTGGCATAGGTCATTTGGACGAGCATGGCGTTCCTTGGGGCTGGGTTGGAGCGAAGTGCTGCGCCACTGACATGGCGTCCCTACCTCTTCGGCAACCGGCGAGGAAAATGAAGCGCTATTCGCCGAGGTAGGCCGCCCGGACACGCTCGTCACGCAACAGCGCTTCGCCGGCACCCGTCATGCTCACCACGCCCGACTCCATCACATAGGCGCGGTCGGCAATGGCCAATGCGCGGCTGGCGTTTTGCTCCACCAGCAGCAGGGTCACGCCCTGCGCGGCCACGTCGCGGATCACTTCGAAGATCTTGTCCACCATGATGGGCGACAGGCCCATGGAGGGTTCGTCCAGCAAAAGCAGCTTTGGTCGGCTCATCAGCGCGCGGCCCATGGCCAGCATCTGTTGTTCACCGCCCGAGAGCGTACCCGCCAGCTGGCTGCGGCGCTCTTTCAGACGAGGGAAAATGTCAAACACCTTTTCCAGATCGTCGGAAATGCCCGCGGCATCGCGCCGCACGTAAGCACCCATCTGCAGGTTCTCGGTGATGGTCATGCGGGTGAACACACCCCGGCCTTCAGGCACCATGGCCAGGCCCTGCTTGACCAAGTCCCAGGCGCCCTGGCCCTGGATGCTGCGGCCTAGGTAAACGATCTCGCCACCGTTGAGTGGCAAGCTGCCCGTGATGGCCTTCATGGTGGTGGTTTTGCCCGCGCCGTTGGAGCCAATGAGCGAGACCAGTTCGCCCTCACGCACCTCGAAGGCAATGCCTTTCACCGCCTCGATGCCACCATAGGCCACCTTCAGGTCACGCACCTGGAGCAGGGCAGCGCTCATGCGGCCACCTGCGCTTTGGCGGCGGTACCGTGCCCGAGGTAGGCCTCGATCACCTTTTCATTGCGCTGCACTTCGGCCGGCGTGCCCTCTGCAATTTGTTTGCCATAGTCGAGCACGGTCACGCGGTCGCAAAGGCCCATGACCAGCTTGACATCGTGCTCGATCAGCAAAATGGTGCGGTTGTCGTTGCGAATCTGATCGATCAGCGCGCGCAGTTGGACTTTTTCTGTGGCGTTCATGCCCGCGGCGGGTTCGTCCAGGGCGATCAGCTGCGGGTCGGTCGCCAGTGCGCGGGCAATCTCCAGCCGACGCTGGTCGCCGTAGCTCAACGTGCGGGCCTTGTAGTCGGCGTATTTGCCGATGCCAACGTAGTCCAGCAACGCCTGCGAGCGCTTGGCAATGGCCAGTTCTTCGGCCTTGAAACCGGGCGTGCGGAAGATCGCGCCCAACAAGCCGGAACGGGTGCGGATGTGGCGTCCCACCATCACGTTTTCGAGTGCGGTCATGTCGGAGAACAGCCGGATATTTTGGAATGTCCGTGCAATGCCTGCCTTGGCCACCTGGTGCACGGCGGTGGGCTGGTAGGGCTTGCCCGCAAGCTCGAACTGCCCGCTGTCCGGCGCGTACAAGCCGGTAATGACGTTGAAAAACGTGGTCTTGCCGGCACCGTTCGGGCCGATCAATCCGTAGACCTGACCGCGCTCGATGCGCATGCCCACGTCGCTGAGGGCTTGCAAACCTCCGAAACGCTTGGAAATACCGGAGACGTTGAGAACAGTCTCTGCCATGCTCATTTCACCTGCAAGGACTTGCCATGGTCCGGCGCAGGCCACAAGCCGCGCGGACGCAGAAGCATGATGCCGATCATCGCCAGCGCGATCAGCAACTGCCGCAGGATGGCTGCGTCAATCCGTCCGTCGGTCATGGCCTGCAGCGGGCTGCCCACATAGCGGAGCATTTCCGGCAGAGCGGCCAGCAACACCGCGCCCAGGATCACGCCCGGCAAATGCCCTATACCGCCCAGTACCACCATGGCCACGATCATCACCGACTCCGTCAGGCTGAACGACTCCGGCGAGACAAAACCCTGGAAGGCGCCAAACATCGCGCCCGCCACTCCACCGAAGGTGGCACCCATACCAAAGGCCAGCAACTTCATGTTGCGGGTGTTGATGCCCATGGCCTTGGCGGCGATTTCGTCTTCACGGATGGCCATCCAGGCGCGGCCAATGCGAGACACCTCCAACCGGTGGCAGATCACCACACTCACGACCACCAGCGCCAGAAACAGGTAGTAATACAGCGTGACCGACGCCAGCTCGAACCCACCCACCGAGAGTTTCTCACCAAGGTCCAGGCCGAAAAAGCTGACGCTGTCGATCTGCCCGAGCCCCTTGGGGCCATTGGTGATGTTGACTGGCCGGTCGAGGTTGTTCAAGAAGACCCGGATGATTTCGCCAAAACCCAGCGTGACGATGGCCAGGTAGTCGCCGCGCAGCCGCAACGTGGGCGCACCAAGCAAGATACCAAAAATGCCGGCCACCAGCGCCGCCAGCGGAATCACGGCCCACAAAGGCGTGTGCAGCCCGCCGGGAAAGAGCATGGCCAGCGCCGGGAATGTCTCGGTCAAGTGGGGTGAAGCGAGCAAGGCAAACAGGTAGGCGCCCACCGCGAAGAAGGCCACAAAACCCAGGTCAAGCAGGCCAGCGTAGCCCACCACGATGTTCAGACCGAGTGCGAGCAGCACGTACAGCAGGGCAATGTCTGCAATGCGCACCCAGGCGTTGCCCGCGCTTTGCAGACCCAGTGGCAGCACCAGCAGTGCCAGAGCCACCACGATGGCGACCAGCTGTTTTTGGCGGTTGGTGAGCTTGCGCATTGGCGTCAGGCCCGATCTGCGACGCGTTCACCCAGCAAGCCCGACGGCCGCAGGGTAAGCACCACAATCAACACAATGAAGGCGAAGATGTCGGCGTAGTTGCTGCCCAGCACGCCACCGGTCAGGTCGCCTATGTAGCCAGCGCCGATGGACTCGATCAGCCCCAGTAATATGCCACCGAGTACCGCACCACCGAGGTTGCCAATGCCACCAAACACCGCGGCGGTGAAGGCTTTGAGCCCGGGCAGAAACCCCATGGTGTGCTGCACCGTGCCGTAGTTGGAGGCATACATCACACCGGCAATCGTGGCCAGAATCGCGCCGATCACGAAGGTGGCGGAAATCACCGTGTCAGGCTTCACTCCCATCAGCGCGGCCACGCGTGGGTTCTCGGCCGTGGCGCGCATGGCCCGGCCCAGCCGCGTGCGGTGCACCACCCACATCAGCACCGCCAGAGACACGGCGGTCACGCCCAGGATCATGACCTGCGTGGGCGTGATCACGGCACCGCCAATCTCGAATGGGTCCACCGGCAACAGCGTGGGGTAGGACTTGTAGTTGGGCTTCCAGATCACCTGCGCCAGGGTTTGCAGCAGGATGGACATGCCAATCGCGGTAATCAGCGGCGCCAGCTTGGGGCTGTTGCGCAGCGGCCGGTAGGCCAACTTTTCAATGCCGTAGTTCAGCACCGAGGTCACCACACAGGCGATCAACAGTGCCAGCAGCAAAATCAGCCAGCCCGGCGTTTCCGGGGGCATGCCTTCCTGCATCACGCCAATCGCGCTCCAGCTGGTGATGGCCCCAACCATCAGCACTTCGCCATGAGCGAAATTGATCAGGTTGATGATGCCGTAGACCATGGTGTAGCCGAGCGCGATGAGCGCGTACATGCTGCCCAGTACCAAGCCGTTGATGATTTGCTGCAGCAGGATGTCCATGGTGTCAGGCGCCCTGGCTGGCGCGGTTGAGTTGCTTCAAGGTGCGCAGCCGTTCGGCAATGCGAATCTCCAGCCCCCGTTCCACCGGGCGGTAGAACTCGGGCGTGGCCATGCCGTCGGGAAAGTAGTTCTCGCCCGCCGCAAAACCGCCTTCCTCGTTGTGGGCATAGCGGTAGTCTTTGCCGTAGTCGAGTTGTTTCATCAATTGCGTGGGGGCATTGCGCAGGCGCAACGGCACCGGCCGGGAACCGTCCTTCTTGACCAGAGCCTTGGCGTCGTTGAAAGCTTTGTAGGCAGCGTTGGATTTGGGGGCCACGGCCAAGTACAGCACGCACTGTGCCAGCGTGAGCTCGCCCTCGGGCGAACCCAGACGTTCATAGGTCTCTGCAGCGTCCAGCGCCAGGCGCAGCGCGCGCGGGTCGGCCAAACCAATGTCTTCACTGGCCATGCGGATCAGTCGGCGGGCCATATAGCGCGGGTCGGCGCCGCCATCCAGCATGCGCACAAACCAGTACAGCGCGGCGTCGGGGTCGGAGCCGCGCACCGATTTGTGCAGCGCGCTGATGCTGTCGTAGAACTGCTCACCGCCCTTGTCGTAGCGGCGCATTTTTTCTCCCAGCACCCGCAGCACCCAGGTGTCGCTGATCTCGGCAAGACGGTCTTTGGCGGCGGCCACTGCCAACATTTCCAGGGTGTTCAGCAGCCGGCGGGCGTCACCATCGGCGTAAGCCACCAAACGCTGAATTGCTTCACTTTCAATAGCGGGAATACCAGCAAATTCCTGGGCCTTGCTGACTATCAGTGCTAAATCGTCTGTTCCAAGCGGCTGCAGCACATAAACCACGGCCCGCGAGAGCAAGGCCGAGTTGACTTCGAACGACGGATTTTCGGTGGTGGCGCCAATGAAGGTGAACAAGCCGCTTTCCACATGCGGCAAAAACGCGTCCTGCTGGCTTTTGTTGAAGCGGTGCACCTCGTCCACAAAGACAATCGTACGCAAGCCTTTGGCCTGCACCAGTTGGGCCTGCTCCACCGCTTCGCGTATGTCTTTCACCCCCCCCAGCACCGCGCTGATGGTGATGAAATTCGCCTCGAAAGCGTCGGCCATCAAGCGCGCGATGGTGGTTTTGCCAACCCCCGGTGGCCCCCAGAGGATGCAGCTGTGTGGCTGGCCAGACTCGAAGGCGGTGCGCAGCGGCATGTCGGCACCGAGCAGGTGCTGCTGGCCAATGACCTCACCCAGGGTCTGCGGACGGAGCCGTTCGGCCAACGGCACCCCCACGCTCCACGCTGCGCGTGGTTCGGTGGCCTGCGACGAGGCCTTGCCTTGCTTGGGACGGCCCGGCGCGGCGGCGTTGGCGTCCGGCCCGGCAGCACTCATGGTCGGATTACATCGGCCCCGGCCGGGGGCTTGAACTGAAAGGTGGTCTTCGGCAGCATCGGGTTGACCTCAGACTGGCTGAAAACTATGCGCGACAGCTGGCCAAAACCGTCCAGAATCTCCAGCACCGCCAGTTCAGCCGCTTTGTCGTTGGGTTTGAACCCCACACGCACGCTTTGCAACTGGCCGTCTTTGTTCTTCGGCGTGGCGGTGACCCATTGCAGCCCGTCTTTGTCTGGCGCCGCCTGGAGGGTGAAGTTGGTCTGTAGCGCGCGCAGGTCCGGGGCGGCGGCAATCAGCGCGGCGGGCGTACTGCCCAGCGCCTGCGCCTGCTTGCGGGCGGTCACCTGGTTCAAATCGACATCGTGCAGCCACAGGGTTTGGCCGTCGGCGACGATGGTTTGTTCGAACGGTTTTTTGTAGTTGAAGCGAAAACGGTTGGGGCGCTGGAATTCAAAGCTCCCGCTGGACGTGCGGGCCTTGGGCGCCTGGCCGTCTTTGGCTGGCGAGGTCACGGTCTGCACGAAGTCCGCGCGGCCGCTTTGCGCGCCTTTCACGAAGGATTCAAGACTATTTAGCCCATTGGCCCTCGCGAAACCTAGCGATGACGCTATCAATACCGAAGCAAAAAGGAACCGTGTTGGGAAAAGGGAGCTCACAGAAAATTCCTTAGTCGGCACGCTGAGGCACCAGAATGTCGCGTTGGCCGCTGCCGCTCATGGCACTGATCAGGCCGGATTTTTCCATTTCTTCGAGCATGCGGGCAGAGCGGTTGTAACCAATCTTCAGGTGCCGCTGCACCAGTGAGATGCTGGCCTTGCGGTTTTTCAGCACCACCTCGACCGCCTGGTCGTACATCGGGTCTTTTTCGGCGCTCTCCCCGCCTTCGCCGCCGACCTCGTCACCATCCACAGTACCACCTTCGAGTACACCCTCGACGTAGTTGGGCTCGCCCTGCGATTTGAGGTAACTCACCACGCGGTGCACCTCTTCGTCGCTCACAAACGCGCCGTGCACCCGGATCGGGTAACCGGTGCCGCTGGGCATGTACAGCATGTCACCCATGCCCAGCAGGGCTTCGGCCCCCATCTGGTCGAGGATGGTGCGGCTGTCGA
>CAZANT010000160.1:0-6193 GCA_964486575.1 uncultured Burkholderiaceae bacterium
AATTGCAGCGCTGGGCGCGCAACATTTTTCTGGTGCGCCGGCCGGAAGACCTGCCACAGCACATCGCCGCCGAGATTCAAACGCAGTTTTTGGTGCCGCAGGTGGCCATCAAGGTCTGGGGAGTGGCCGAGGCCTATGCCCACCAGCCTTTCGCCCAAGGCGCCAGCGGCGACGTGCGGGTGTTTGCAGCGTCGCTCACGCTGCCCTACTGCGGTGTGAATGCCAGCTTCGAGGCGGCCAACTGGCTGCCCGACCCGAGCGTGGCCGCCTCGGTCGCGCTGATCGCGCTGCGCGCTGGGGCCGACCCGAATGCTTTTGGCCTCTTGGTGCTGGCCTCGTCCGACCCCGAGCGGTTCCACAACGCCATGGGCACCGACTTCCTGGAGCGCATTGGCGAACTGGCCGGGGCCGCCCTGTCGCGCCTGCGCGGCTGACCCGCATGGACGAAACCGCCGCGCCAGCCGCTGCCACGCCCAACGCAGCGTTGCCAGCACCCCTGGACGCGGCGTCCCAAGCGTTGGTGGACCGCTACCTGGCGCATGTGCGGGTTGAAAAGCGCCTTGCCGAGCGCACCGTGGCCTTGTACACGCTGGACCTGCACAAGCTGGGTGTCCAAGCTCAGCAGGCGGGGCTGGCGCTGACCGCCGTGCACACCGCCCACATCCGTCGCTGGGCGGCGCAAATGCGTGGTGCAGGCCGCAGCGCCCGGGGCATCGCGCTGATTTTGTCGGGCTGGCGCGGCTTTTACACCTGGCTCGGGCGCGAGGGGCTGGTCGCCAGCAACCCGGTGCAAGACGTGCGTGCCCCCAAGGCCGCCAAACCCCTGCCCAAGGCGCTCGGGGTGGAAGACGCGCTGCAACTCGCCAACCACCAGCAAACCGACAACGACCCCTGGCTGGAAGCGCGTGACGCGGCCATGGTTGAGCTGCTTTACGGCTGCGGTCTGCGGGTGGGCGAACTGGTGGGTTTGGACGTGCAGGCCAGCCCACAGGCGCGCGGCTGGGTGGACCTGGATTCGGGCGACGCGCACGTGCTGGGCAAAGGCGGCAAGCGCCGCAGCGTACCGGTGGGCCGCAAGGCGGCCGAAGCCTTGGTACGATGGCTCGCACTGCGCGGCGCGGCGCCCGAGGGCTACGAGCCCATCGCCGCGCGGGCGGCGGGCGGAGACGCCGGTGGAGACAGCGCGGCTGCCAACGCCCTGTTTGTCGGCCGCAACGGCACCCGGCTGAGCGCGCAGGCCATCTGGCAGCGGCTGCGCCAGCGCAGCCTGCAGGCCGGGCTGGCCACGCCGGTGCACCCCCACATGTTGCGCCACTCTTTCGCCAGCCATGTTCTGCAGTCCAGCAGCGACTTGCGCGCGGTGCAGGAACTGCTCGGACACGCCAACATCACCACCACGCAGGTGTACACCCGGCTGGATTTCCAACATCTGGCCAAGGCCTACGACGCGGCCCACCCCAGAGCAAAAAAACAATGAAAACCCTCCGTCTCAAACCCGGCAAAGAACGCTCTCTGCTGCGCCGCCACCCCTGGATCTTCGATTCGGCGATTGCCAAAGGCAGCGGCGACGCAGGCGAGACGGTGCGCGTCGAGTCCAGCGACGGCCAGTTTCTGGCCTGGGCGTTTGCCAGCCCCGCGTCCAAAATCAGCGCTCGGGTCTGGAGCTTTGACGAGAAGCAGCGCATCGAATCTTCTTTTTTCATAGCAAAAGTACAAGCTTCTATTCGGGCTAGAGAGCGTTTTGACATAAAAAGCGACGGAAAGCGGCTGGTCCATGGCGAATCCGACGGTTTGCCGGGCCTGATCGTGGACCAGTACGGTGACACGCTGGTAGCGCAGTTTTTGTCCACCGGTGCCGAGCGCTGGAAAGCGGTGCTCACCGATGCCCTGCTCGCGGCCACCGGCCTGACCAAACTCTACGAACGCTCCGACACCAACGCCCGCAAACTGGAGGGGCTGGAGCCTGCCACTGGGTGGCTGCGTGGTGATGGCCCGGTGGAACTGACCCTTCGCGAGCACGAATGGCAACTCTCGCTCGACATCGCCACCGGCCACAAGACCGGCTTTTATCTTGACCAGCGCGACAGCCGAAAGAAGTTTGCCGAACACGCGCAGCGCCTCGGCTTCCAGCGCGTGCTCAACTGCTTCTGCTACACCGGTGGCTTCACTGTGTCAGCGCTCTCCGGCGGTGCGGCGCACGTCACCTCCATCGATTCGTCTGGCCCGGCCCTCGAACGTGCTGCCGCCAACGTGGCGCTGAATGGCTTCGCCCCCGAACGCGCCACCTTTCTGGACGCCGACGTCAACACCTCTCTGCGCGGTTTTGGCGATGCGGGTCGCAGGTTTGACGCCATCGTGCTCGACCCACCCAAGTTCGCCCCCACCGCCGCCCACGCCGACCGCGCCGCGCGCGCCTACAAAGACATCAACCGCCTCGCCTTCAAGCTGCTGGAGCCAGGCGGGGTGCTGTTCACTTACTCGTGCTCCGGTGGCATCAGCGCCGACTTGTTCCACAAAATCGTTGCTTCGGCCGGGGCCGACGCCGGCGTTGATGGCTTCATCACCGAGCGCCTGGGCGGCGCGCCTGACCACCCCATGACGCTGGAGTTTCCCGAGGGGGAGTACCTCAAAGGGCTGATCGTGGTGAAGAAAGGCTGAGCTTGCGCGCCCACGCCCAATTGAATTGGCCGCTACACTCCCCACCTGCTGATTTTCTGTGCACTGGAACGCCCCATGAACCTGATCCCCGCCACCATCATCACCGGCTTCCTTGGCTCAGGAAAAACCACCTTGCTCAAGCGGGTGCTGACCGAGGCCCACGGCCAGAAAATCGCCGTGATTGAAAACGAATTTGGCGAAGAAAACATCGACAGCGACATCCTCGTCAACGACACCACCGAGCAGATCATCCAGATGAGCAATGGATGTATTTGCTGCTCCATCCGCGAAGACCTGCGCGCCACGCTGCACAACCTGGCTGAGAAAAAGCGCAAGGGTGAGCTGAACTTTGACCGTGTGGTGATCGAAACCACCGGCCTCGCCGATCCGGGCCCCGTAGCGCAGACCTTCTTCATGGACGACGAGATCGCCGAAACCTACGCGCTCGACGCCATCCTGACGCTGGTGGATGCCAAACACGCCAACCAGCAGCTCAACGACCGGCAGGAAGCGCGCCGCCAGATCGGGTTTGCCGACCAGATCTTCATCAGCAAGTCCGACCTCGTGGCCAAAGACGAGGTGGACGCGCTGGTGCACCGTCTCAAGCACATGAACCCGCGCGCGCCAGTCAAAACGGTGCATTTCGGCGAGGTGCCACTGATTCAGGTGTTTGACCTGAAGGGCTTCAACCTCAACGCCAAGCTCGACATCGACCCCGATTTCCTCAAGGCCGAGGAGCACGACCACGCGCACCACGACCATGAGCACGGTGAACACTGCGACCACCCATCGCACGCCCACGAGGGCCACGGCCACCACCATGTGCACGACGACGATGTGAAGAGCTTCGTGTTCCGCTCCGACCGCAAGTTCAGCCCAGAAAAGCTGGAGGACTTCCTCGGCGCCATCGTCAACATCTACGGCCCCCGCATGCTGCGCTACAAGGGCGTGCTCAACATGCAGGGCACCGACCGCAAGGTGATCTTCCAGGGCGTGCACCAACTGATGGGCAGTGACCTGGGGCCGCAATGGGCGCCCAAAGAAAAGCGCACCAGCAAGATGGTGTTCATCGGCATCGACCTGCCGAAAGACATTTTTGTGCAGGGGCTGGAGCAGTCACTGATTTGAAGTACCCTCAGCATCTTTTGATCGGACCGCACCATGATGTTGGCCATGCTGCAGATGTTCGGATGGGGTCGTCAGCCATCGAACGAGGGTAAACCGCTAGAATCGCGCGCCAGCGAAGGCGCGGTTTCCACTTCGGAAGCAGGTATAACTTCGGGCAATTCAAGAACGGGCAGGTCGCCCGTTCAAGCCACTGCCAGTTCTCCGAGGAGACAAGTTGTGAAAGCTTCTGCGAAAAAAGTCACGGCGGCGAAAAAGCCAAAAGCCGCGCTTGCCGCTGCGAAAGGCAGCAAGGTGGCCACCAAGCCCAAGGTGCAAGCGGCCGTGGCCAAACCGGCCAAAAAGGCGGTGCCCGTCAAAGCCCCAGCAAAGCCGGTGGCTGCGGTGAAGACAACCAAAGCCAAGCCGGTCGCCGCAAAGAAGTCCGCCCCCAAGCCAGCAGCCAAGGCCCCCGTTCAAGTGACCGCTAAGCCGGCCGTTATTGCCAAAAAGAAAGCGCCAGTCGTTGTGGCCGTGCCAGCCGCACCGGCCGCCCCTGCCAAGAAAACCGCGTCGTCCAAGCCAATCGCGCCGCCTGTCGCCTCGATGCCAACCGAAAAAAGTAAACCCTTGACCTCTCCTGCCACTCCCGCCGACGTCCCCGCGACACCCAAACCCACCAAGACGCGCGCTTCGCGCCTGACCGGGAACAACGCACCCGCCGCCCCTGTGACTCCGGTGGTCGCCTCCACCGCCGCCAAGGCAAGCTACACCATGCCGTCGGCCTATGCGCCGCTGCCTCCCGCAAGCGCCCCGCACCCGATGCCGGTCAAGAAGGACCCCAAGTTGGCCAACAACTGGAAGACCAAGTCGGCCGAAGAGCTGGTGGATGCCGAGGTGTTGTCCATGCCCGACGCCGAGTACATGAACGACAAGCAGCTGGCATTCTTCCGTCTGAAGCTGGTGGCGCTCAAGCGCGACATTCTGGCCAACGCTGGCGAAACCACCGAGCACCTCCGCGAAGAAACCGTGGTTGTGCCCGACCCGGCCGACCGTGCCACCATCGAGGAGGAGCACGCGCTGGAACTGCGCACCCGCGACCGCGAACGCAAGCTGCTGAAGAAAATTGAGCAGTCGATCCAGCGCATTGACGCCGGCGACTATGGTTATTGCGACGAAACCGGCGAGGCCATCGGTGTTGGCCGGCTGATTGCCCGCCCGACTGCCACCCTGTCTTTGGAAGCCCAGCAACGGCGCGAACTCAAACAGAAGATGTTTGGCGACTGAGCCGCCTAGCGTGCATCGGGTTTCCTGAACGTTTTCCATGCCCAGCGAAGACAGTCCCGGCGGTTTGTTTTCCAAGGTGGTCAGCTTTGTCCGCCACCCCGCCACGCCATGGACCGAGTTGGACAAGACCGCCAGCGACCAGCACAACCTGTCTCGCCGGCAATTGAAGGCAATTGTTGAGCGCAAGCGCAACAACGACATGCTGCGCAAACGCGAATTCGACATGCTGCGCAAACTGCGGCGGCATGATCCGCAGGCCGAGCAAGAGGTGGCGGGCCACCCGTCCTTTTTTGACAGCAGTTTGCCAGTCAAAGCCCCGGCCAACCCGCAGAACCACACCCTGAAGCAGATCGCCGACATCGAAGCCGACATGTCGAAGAAGTGGTGGAAGTCCAAACTGCAGGATGCGCCTCTCCTTCCCCCAGAGTTGGCTGAAGCACCCGCCGTACCAGCCGCGCCGCCCTGGCCTCGTTTGGCTGCTGAGACTGAAAAGCCCAAGGAGAGCACTGGCTTTTCCACGTCCAAAGCGCTCGCGGTGGAAGTGGCCGAAGTGGGGCGGGACGTTGTGCTGGAAGACGCGGCCATGCACTTCGCCAACGGGGAAGACGACGCAGCCGAGGCCACGCTGTGCGACGCCATTGCGCCGCACAGCGACCGGCATGGCCACGCCGACACCTGGCTCGCCTTGTTTGATTTTTACCGCGCCACAGCCCAAGCGGGCCGCTTTGAGGCCTTGGCCGTGTCGTTCGCACAGAAGTTCGGGCGCTCAGCGCCACCCTGGTTTTCCATGCCCGCGCTGGTCCAGCCGGTCACCCCAGCCACGGCATTGCAGCCAAGCGCACGCACTTCCGACTGGAAATGTCCCGACGTTCTAAGCCGCTTCGCCGTGATGACGCTGTCTGCCGCCAAGCCCCGCGCGCCTGGGCAGTGGCGGCTGGACTGGTCCCAGTTGAAAGAGATCGACCTGAGCGCCGTGGAGCCGCTCCAGAAGTTGTTGCGTTCCTGGCGCGACCAAAGCGTGCAAATCGAGTTTGTCCACCCCGAAAGGCTGGAGCGGGTGCTGCAGCAGGTGACCCCGTCCAATGAGCCTGCGGTGGACGCGGTTTGGTGGCAGTTGCGAATGGAAGTCTGCCGAGTGATGGGG
>CAZANT010000161.1:0-6176 GCA_964486575.1 uncultured Burkholderiaceae bacterium
ATGGACACCGGGGGCGGTACGAAGTTGCGCGGGCCTTTGTCAGGGATTCCCAACGTTTGCACCGGTGGCGTGTTGTCTACTTTCTTGACGTTCAGCTTGTACAGGGCCGCAAACGCAATGACTGCCACCAGAAGCACCCCGCCACCGATCATTGCCAGAAGCTTGAGCGGCAATGGCTTCGGTTCGTCAAAGCGAATGCGGGCCGACGGGTCGACGCTGGGGGCAGATTTGTTGGCGCTGGGCTTCTTGACGCTCATGTTGGTCCTGCTGTCTCTGGGTGGGCCATGCAGCCCGTGAGGGCGTAACGATACCGCAATCCCCATGCTTGGTGGCCGCTTGGGGGCGGCGCTATGCTGTGCCCCCAGCGTGCATTAGATGCCGCCCTGCCTTTCAAGGAGAAACCATGCCCCGAGCTGTTCTGGACGAATCCCGAGTCCATCCCGCCATACGTCTACGCGTTGCCAGCCACCACGAAACGGTGGTGGGCGCGGTTCAGGCGGCGGTGGCGGCGCATGCGGTGGTGGTGGTGGGGATGGCGGTCAACCCTTTCCCCAAGAAAGCGTGCGCCGCACTGGTGGCGGCCGGGTTACCGCACCATTACATCGCTTTTGGCAGCTACCTCAGCCAATGGCGGGAGCGCACCGCACTCAAGATGTGGACTGGGTGGCCGACGTTTCCGATGGTGTTTGTGCGCGGCTCGCTCGTTGGTGGCGCCAGCGAGTTGGAGCGCTTGATTGCCAGTGGCGAGCTTCAGGCCATGCTCCGGTAACGGCAAAGCAAAAGGGCCGGCCCGGCCCGGAGTGTCCGGTATGGGCAGGCCCCAGAGGGGATGGTCGGCGCCTGGGTGGTGACACCTGCTGCGTCAACCGCTGTGGTGAGCACCACCGTGTTTGCCACCGTGGCCCCGTTTGAGCGTGAACTCGTCAAAGGTCTTCTTCTGCTCCGCCGTCAGGGCGGCGTAGAAGGTCTTGGTGGCCTCTGCGCGCTGGTCCATGCGGGCGTTGCGTTCGGCTCGGAGGGCCTTCATTTTCTCAATTCGCTCGGGCGTGGTCAGCTTGGCAAACTCGGCGCGGTCAGGCCGCTTCCAGTTGGCCGGTGGCTGAATCGCGCTGGTAAAGGTGTTCCAGGCAGGCTCCTGGGCGGCTGTCAGCTTGAGCTGCCCCTTCAGCTCGGCTTGGCGCTTCGCAAAGTGGGCCTGCATTTTGGCTGGGTCGTGGCGGCCGCCGTGTTCCTTGGTCGCTGGCGCGGCGGCCGGGGTCGGCGTTGCGGGGGCTGCGGATTGCGCGAAGGCGCTGGTACCCAGGGCGGCCAGCAAGCTGGCGAGTGCGAAAGCGTGAAGCGGTTTGCGAACGGTGTTCATGAGAGAGTCCTTTTAAAACCCCCAATACACAGACATTGGCATCGGGTTGAATCCAGTGTCGGCGGCGCTTGTATCTGCTGCATGCGTGTTGTCTGAACGCTCGGTAAAGCTGGGTGAACCGGTGGCCGCTGCGGCTCAGGCCAGGCGGCCGTTCTGGAAATCGTTCACCGCCTGCAGCAGTTCGTCGCGCGTGTTCATCACAAATGGACCGTACTGGGCAATCGGTTCGCCCAATGGTTTGCCGGCGATCAGCAAGGCGCGCGGGGGCTCGCTGCTGGCGGGGTCAGCGCGCAGGGCGATGCCGTCGCCGTTGTTGCCTAGTATGGCCATGCGCCGGGTCGGCACGCGGGTTGTATCGCCAGCGTCGTCCAGCAGCTGTAGCGTGCCACGGTAGACGTAGAGAAAAGCGTTGTGGCCGCGCGGCACCGGCAGGCTGAACTCGGCGCTGTCTTTGGGCAGGTGCAGGTCCAGGTAGAGAGGCTCGGTATCCTCCCGCTGAACCGCACCTCGCACCAGTGTGCCGTTGGGAGTGCTGGTGGTGCCGGCAATGACGCGCACAGTGACGCCGCTCGCGGTGGTGAACTCGGGTACTTCGCTGCGTTGGATGTCGCGGTACCAGGGCGCCTGCATTTTGTTTTTGGCTGGCAGGTTGAGCCAGAGCTGGAAGCCTTCCATCACACCGTCCTGCTGCTCCGGCATTTCACTGTGGATCACACCGCGCCCGGCAGTCATCCACTGCACGCCGCCGTCAGACACCAGGCCCTCGTGGCCGGCACTGTCCTTGTGGCGCATCCGGCCGGTCAACATGTAGCTGATGGTCTCAAACCCCCGGTGTGGGTGGCTTGGAAAACCGGCGCCGTAGTCGTCCGGGTTGTCGCTTGCGAAGTTGTCCAGCATCAAAAACGGGTCGAGCCGCTGTTGCAGGTCTTGCGTCAGCACGCGGGTGAGCTTCACGCCCGCGCCATCTTGTGTTGGCTGGCCGGTGACGAGGCGCTCCACTCGGCGTGGGTGCTGGACGGTGATCAGGGTGGTGTTCATGGCGAGATGGTGGCACAGCGGCCGGTGAGCGCCGCAGCTTGCCGCAATGTGCTTATCGGACGACGCGCAAGAAAGCGCGGGCGGCGTCGCGCAGCTCTTGCGCTTCGTACGGGCGACGGCTGCCGAGGTCGTCGGCGCGCTCCATTAGTTGCTGGGCCAAACCCACGGGCGGCAAAACGGCGGCCATCACAGTGGCGGGCTGGGTAGAGAAAAGGCGGGAGAGCAAGTTCACAAAGGCTTTCGGAGGGGTACTGGTTAGAGAATAAGGGTTTTCCCTAGGTAATCAAGCCCATTCCAATGCCGCTTGTGCATGACTGGTACCACGCTGCGCATGGACAAGCTCTGCACAATCGGCGCATGAACATTCAGTTACTGTCCGATCTGCACCTTGAATCCCACCCTGGTTTTGTGCCCCGACCCGCGCCGGAAGCCGACGTGCTGGTGCTGGCCGGCGACATCGGCTCCTACCAGCAGGGCTCTCAGTTGAGCGGTCCGTTGGACGATGGCGATTTTGGTCTGTCGCGCTTTTCTCCGCGGCCTGACTTGGCGGCTTGGCCGGTGCCGGTGCTGTTTGTGCCGGGCAACCACGAGTACGACCTGTTGGACTTTGACGCCACCCATGCCCGTCTGCGCGCGACTTGCGAGCGGCTGGGCATCATTTGGCTGGAGCGCGAGGTGGCGGTGCTCGGCGGTGTGCGTTTTGTGGGCACCACGCTGTGGAGCGATTACGACGCGCTGGTCAGCCTGCCGCCGCCTCAAGCCAAAAGCCAGCCTCATGGCGGGCCCCGTCCGGTACGCAGCGGCAAAGCCACGGCGGCGCAGGCGGCCGCAACTCTGTCTGCGCCGATGAGCCCCATGACCCGGGAATTGCAGTTGCGTGAAAAGGCCTACCGGGCCGCCAACCACTACCTGGCGAAGGCCGCCACCACCCGCCACGGCGCGTTGTTTCTTGCCGAGCCCATGCGGGAACAGGCGCTGGTGTGTCAACAGTGGCTGCGCGAGGCACTGGCCCAGCCGTTTGATGGCGCCACGGTGGTGGTGACCCACTTCGCCCCCAGTCTGCTGAGCGCCGATCCGCGTTACGGCATGACGCCAGGAACCGCTGGTTTTTGCAATGCGCTCGACGACCTGTTGCCACTGGCGGACCTGTGGCTGCACGGTCACTTGCATTGCCCGAGCGACTATGTGAGCCAGGGCTGCCGGGTGGTGGCGAACCCGCTGGGCTACGCTAAAAAAGGCGAACAGGCCACCTTCCGGCCGGAGTTCTGCGTCAGCGTGGCGGCCTGAAGCGGCTCAGGCGCTGAGGCCGTCAAAGCAGGTGCTCATGACCAGCTCAACAATCGCTTCATCCGAATGCTGGCCGCCCATTTTGAGGAACTCCAGCACCGGGTCGCAGGCGCGGGCGTACATGGTGTACAGAACGGCGATGGGCGGCAGCTTCGGGTTGAGCGTGCCGTTCGCCTGTGCGGCTTCAATCCAGGCGCCGAGCTGGTCGCTGACGTCCAGCAAGCCATTGATGTAGTCGGGCGTGTCCATGAGGGTGGACCGGAGCGAAGAGTTGTGGCTGGGCAGCGAGGGCATGTCGCCCGCCAGCTGCAGCGCCATGGTCCAGCGCGCCACGGTTTTAAGTTTCTCCAACGGTGGCAGCTCGGCGGGCACGGTGCGGACAAAAGCCTGCGCCTGTCGCATCACGCGCACCATGGCGGCGGCCGCCAGCGCCTCTTTGCTGGGGAAGTGTTTGTAGAGGCTGGCCTTGGCAATGCCGACCGAGGCGGCGACTTCGTCCACCGTCATCGCGTCAAAGCCTTTTTCTGCCAGCAGGCGGTTGACGGTCTGCACAATCGCGTCCTCGCGCGCCTGCAGCATCTGCTCCCGGAACGACAGGCGGGCCGAGGTGGCGGCGGCCGCACTGGCCTGGGTTTCACCCGGGGGCACGGACAGGGCAAAGGGGGCGGTGGATTGGCGCATGGGCTGCATTTTAGCCTTGCGCGTCACTTTCTGGGCGCTGCGTTTGCGCCGTAAACGCAGCGTCTGCGGCGGTCACCAGCGCTCACAATTTGGTGCTTGCATGGAAATTGCTCCTCCCTGACCATCTGGCCACAGTGCCACCACCCCAAGGAGTGCAACCATGGGCTATTCAGTTCAATACGGGAAAGACGCCGTCTTCTGGCTCGTGGCCGTGCTGGCAGCATGTGTGTTGGCGCTGGGTTTTCCGAGCGAGCGCAGTGTGATGGGCAGTTTGCCGCCGCTGGCCGCCAAAGACCTGAACCACAAACGGCTGCAGCTACCGGCCGACCTGGGCGCGGAGCGCACGCTCGCGCTGATTGGTTTTGACCGCTCGCACGCGCCAGGCGTCGACAGCTGGGTTCAGGGCCTGCGCCTGCAGACCGAGCCCGGCATCACCTGGCTGCGTATGCCAGTGCTGAACGATCCCGGCAACACGCACCACCGTGAGGCGCTGGAGGCGTTCCTCATGGCGCGTTACCCTGACCGGCAGGATCGTGCGCGTCTGGTGCCAGTCTTCACCGACCGGGACCAGTTTGTGCGCGCCGCGGGCTTGACCAGCACCCGCCAGCCCCACGCGGTGGTGCTGAGCCGAAGCGGAGAAGTGTTGGCCCGTGCCGAGGGCTGGTACTCGGCGGACAAAGCCCAGGCGCTGCTGGAAACACTCGCCGAGACGGGCCAACCCGCGCACTGACTGTGCTTGTTGTCTGCTCTGATATGGAGAGCGCCGCTGCTAGCTTTTACAGGGGCTTGACACCGGTTTCGCCTGAAATCGGGTCGTCGGGCAGTACCTCGGGCAGCGGGTCGGGCCGGGGGATGGCTTCGGGCACGGGGTCGGTCGGCAGTGGCAGATCTTGCAGGGGATCGGTCCACGGCAGGTCGGTCGGTGCGGGCGGTAGCACCGGTGCTGGTGCGGTCATGCGTGGCAGTTTGTCGCGCATCCAGGCCAGCAGGTCGGCCCACATCGTGGTGACCTCATCGGCCCGGGGCAGCTCGGTGGCGCTGGCGAGTTCAATCGTCACCACCGGCATGCTGCGGTGCACGCCGCCATAGTTCCCCAACGATCCTGGGTAGACGCCCAGCTGGTCCAGGTGCAGGCGGCCGAGGCGGCGCGGCGGCTCTACCGCCAGGCCGTCAAAGTCCAGCAGCCCATAGGGCGCGTGCACGCTGACGATCAGGTGCGGCTGGAAGCGCGCCATCTCGGTGTGTAAAAACCGCGACTCGGGCTCCGACAAGGCGTTGGGGCCAGGGTAGCGGCGCGGGTCTTTGCGGGTGCGCTGCTCCCAGTAAATGCGGCTTTGGCGCTGCCAGTCGGGCGTGGGGAAGTTGCGGTTCAGGTCGACCCCCCGTGCGTTGGTGCGCTGGGGCTGGGTTCGGAACATGCCGTCGGGGTTGAGCACCGGGATGAAGCGCCAGTGAACCTCTGCCGGGTCGGCTTGCGCCAGTGCCAGCCAGCGCAGCGCCAGGCTGGACCCGCTCATTTCGTCGCCATGCAGGCCGCCGATCACCATCACCCGCAGGCGCGGCGCGGCCACCGGCACGTCGCGCTGGTAGATAGGCTGCCCGCGCCCTCGGCCGGCTGCAGTTGTGCCGCAGCGCATGCGCTGGTGCTCAAGCCTGGCAGCCAGCGCACCAGCGCATCGCACGGGTCAGCGGCGCTGGCTTGGCCTGCTGCCAGCAGCAACAGGGCCGCCCCAAGGTGGCACAGGCGGGGCGGGGTGTCGGACAGCGGGTGGGGCAACGGGGAAGAGACGGACATCACGCGCTGCTATTG
>CAZANT010000162.1:0-6171 GCA_964486575.1 uncultured Burkholderiaceae bacterium
CGGCCAGGGCCGCACGGTGGACTTCAAGAACACCGTGATCGTGATGACCAGCAACATCGGTTCGCACTTGATTCAGGCAATGGTGGGTCAGCCCTACGACGAGGTAAAAGACGCGGTGTGGGGCGAGCTGAAGAACCATTTCCGCCCAGAGTTCTTGAACCGCATTGACGAGACGGTGGTGTTCCACGCGCTGGACGCGCAGCACATCGAAGCCATCGCGGGCATCCAGCTGCAGGTGTTGCAGGCCCGCTTGGCCAAGATGGACCTGCAGCTCGATGTGTCTCCCGCGGCGTTGGCTGAGTTGGCCAAGGTGGGTTTCGACCCGGTGTTTGGCGCGCGGCCACTCAAGCGGGCTATTCAGCAGCGCATTGAGAACCCACTGTCCAAGCTGTTGCTGGAGGGCAAGTTCCCCCCCAAGAGTGTGATTCCGGTGGGGGTGGACCCGATTCTCGCGCCGGGGCAGTTCAGCTTTGGTGAGGCGGTGCTACCGGCCTGAACATTGCCTGCAGGCAAGAAAAAGCCGCTGATCCGTGAGGCTCAGCGGCTTTTGTGCAGGGGCTGAAGTGGTCTATTTCTTCTGGGCCAGAATCCAAGTCACCAGCTTCTTGGCGTCCGCGTCGTTAACTTGGGTGTTGGCTGGCATGGGAATCGGACCCCACACGCCGCCGCCGCCTTTTTGTACTTTCGCGGCCAGCTTGTCCACCGCGTCTTTTTGACCGGCGTACTTACCGGCGATGTCCTGGAACGACGGGCCGACCAGTTTTTTGTCAGCAGCGTGGCAGGCCATGCAGTTCTTGTCGGTCGCGAGCTTCTGGTCGGCAAGGGCGGGGCCAGCGATGGCAGTCAGCGCGGCCAAGGTCAACAGGGCGTTTTTCATCAGATTCCTTTCGGTGGAGTTGCTGTAAGCTCAACGGGAGTGTAGTCAACCGGGTTGACCGTGTCTGCAGCGATGGGTGAAGTTACGGTAAATCCGTAAAGGGGTGCGTGATGTGGTTTCTTGTGCTGGGCTTGCTTTTCATGGCGCTGAAATACCTTGAGGTCGGCTTTCTTGCCGGTGTCACTTGGTGGTGGGTGCTGGCGCCACTGGGGGTGGCGTTTGTTTACTGGGAGTTGGTAGACCCTTTTTTCGGCATCAGCAAAAAGCGCGCCGTACGCCAGATGGACGAGCGCAAGCAGGCGCGCATCAACAAACAGCGCGAGGCGCTCTACCCCCATCTGCGCAAGGGCAAGCGCCACTGAGGATCCGGCTACATCCGACCGCGCGCAGCGCGGTCGGCGATAGCGTCAAAACGCGTCGAGTACGGCGCCCTTGCTGGCGCTCGACGCATTGAATGCGAACTTGGCCTGAACGCCGCGGGTGTAACGCGGGGCGGGCGGCGTCCAGCCTTCCCGGCGTTTCGCAAGTTCTTCATCGCTCACGTTCAACTGCAGCAGCAACTGGCGCGAGTCGATCGTGATGCTGTCACCTTCTTTTACAAATGCGATCGTGCCGCCAGCCGCCGCCTCGGGCGCGACGTGGCCGACCACCATGCCCCAGGTACCACCTGAGAAACGGCCGTCGGTAATCAGTCCTACGCTTTCGCCCAGGCCTGCGCCAATGAGTGCGCCAGTGGGGGCCAGCATCTCTGGCATGCCAGGGCCGCCTTTGGGGCCGAGGTAGCGCAACACCATCACGTCGCCGGCCTTGATCTTGCCGTCAAGGATCGCCTTTAGCGCCGATTGCTCGTCGTCAAAGCAGCGGGCGGGGCCGGTCATCACCGGATTCTTGAGGCCGGTGATTTTTGCCACACAGCCTTCGGGCGACAGGTTGCCCTTCAAGATGGCGAGATGGCCTTGGGCGTAAATCGGGTTGTCGATGGGGCGGATCACATCCTGGTCGGCGCGGGGCTGGTCCGGCACGTCCTTCAACACCTCTGCCACCGTCTGGCCAGTGATGGTGATGCAGTCGCCGTGCAGCAGGCCGGCGTTCAGCAACACCTTCATCACCTGAGGAATGCCGCCCGCCTTGTGCAGGTCCACGGCGAGGTACTTGCCGGACGGCTTGAGGTCGCACAGCACCGGCGTTTGTTTGCGGATGCGCTCGAAGTCGTCGATGTCCCATTCCACGCCAGCGGCGTGGGCGATGGCCAGAAAGTGCAGCACTGCGTTGGTGGAGCCGCCGGTGGCCATGATGACCGCGACCGCGTTTTCGATGGCCTTTTTGGTCACGATGTCGCGTGGCTTCAGGTCGTTGCGGATGGCCTGGATCAGCACCTTGGCAGACTCCTTCGCTGAGTTCATTTTCTCGTCATGCGGGTTCGCCATGGTGCTGGAGTAGGCGAGCGACACGCCCAGCGCCTCGAACGCACTGGACATGGTGTTGGCGGTGTACATGCCGCCGCAGGAGCCGGTGCCCGGAATCGCCCGCTTCTCGATCTCCAGCAGGTCTTCGTCGCTCAGGTTGCCGGCAGCGTTCTGGCCCACCGCCTCGAACACACTGACGATGTTCAGGTCTTGCCCCTTGTAGCGGCCCGGCAGGATGGTGCCGCCATAGACGTAGATGGCCGGCACGTTGGCACGCAGCATGCCCATCAGGCCGCCAGGCATGTTCTTGTCACAGCCACCGACCACCACTACGCCGTCCATCCACTGGCCTTGCACGCAGGTTTCTACGCAATCGGAGATCACCTCCCGGCTCACCAGCGAGTACTTCATGCCTTCCGTGCCCATGGCCATGCCGTCCGAGATGGTGGGCGTACCGAAGATCTGGGCATTGCCACCCGCTTCTTCAATGCCTTCCACCGCCGCATCGGCCAGCTTCTGCAGCCCAGAGTTGCAGGGTGTGATTGTGCTGTGCCCATTGGCCACACCGACCATGGGCTTCTTGAAGTCGCCTTCCTGGTAGCCCATGGCGTAGTACATCGATCGATTGGGCGCGCGGGACTTGCCTTCGGTGATGTTTTTGCTGCGCGGATTGATGTGAATGATTTTGGTGTCCATGACGTGTCTCGGCGGAGGTAATGTGAAAAGCGGTACGCAAGTATCCGCGTTCTCTAAACACGACTCCAATCTATTTTTTAGGCTGTATTAATATGCCGGAGATATGAGTAGTCCGCACATTGAACTGCGTTTGTGGCGCCAGTTTTTGGCCGTTGCAGAGGAACTGCACTTCGGCCGAGCCGCGGCCCGGCTGCATATGACGCAGCCACCGCTCACCCAAGCAATTGCGGCACTGGAAAGTCTGCTTGGCGTGCGGCTGTTCGACCGAACCAAACGCAGCGTCCAGCTCACCGCGGCCGGTGCCGCTTTGTTGCCCAGCGTGCGCGAGCTGTTGGCCCGTTCACGAGAGCTGCCGGTGCAGGCGCGGGCAGCAGCCGCTGGTGAGTTGGGGCGGCTCCGGCTGGCATTTGTGTCCACCGTGGGTTTTTCTCACCTGCCGGAGTGGGTCAGGTTGTTCCGTGCGCAGTTTCCTGATGTGAAGATCGAGCTGGTCGAGGCCACAGGCGACGTGCAGGTCGCAGCCCTCCACGCCGGTGAGGTGGACGCCGGGTTCGTGCTCCACGCCCCTGGCTTTGTACCCGCCGGCCTGAACCGCCTGCGGGTGGCAAGCGAGCCGCTGGTGCTGGCCCTGCCGGAGTCCTACCCGCTGGCGGAGGCCCAGTCGCTGCGGTTGGCCGATGTGTTGGCCCAACCCCTGGTGATGTTTCCCAGGCACATTGCGCCGTCGTTGCACGACGCGGTGTTTGCGCTCTACCACGCTGCGGGGCGGTTGCCGGTGGTCTCCCAGGAGGCGATCCAAATGCAAACCATCGTGAACCTGGTGTCCGCCGGCCTGGGTGTGGCCTGGGTGCCCGAAAGCGTGCGCCAGTTCCAGCGGCCAGGGGTGCGCTACCGTACGGTCACGGTGGGGCGCAGCGCGGCGCTCTGCGAAACCAGTCTGGTGTGGGTGGACGCCGACAAGGTGCCTGCACTGGCGCGCTTTCTGGCCTTCGTCACGACCCGGCTCGCACCAGGTGCCTGAAGACCAGCGGCGCTACGTGGCGCTGGCCTTGCGGGTGGGGCGGGTGCGGTAGAACTGCATCGGCACCGCTTGCAGCTCTTGTTTGCGCTGCTCCTTCACCGCGGTCTTCATCCGCCCGACCACGTGCATTTCGCAGGGTTTGCAGTCGAAGCGCAGGGTGAGTTTTTCTTTGCCGTTGACCAGCGTGAGCGGCTCGGCCTTGATCGTTCCTTGCACACCGGTGACGCCCTTGGCCTGCTTGGGGCACAGGCTCAGCGAGAAGCGAACGCAGTGTTTCGTGATCATGAGGCTGACTTCACCGTCCTCCTCATGGCTCTCGTAGGCCGCGCCGACCAACTTCACCCCGTGACGGGCATAAAAGTCGTGGGCTTTTTGGTTGTACACGTTGGCCAGATAGGTGAGCGTGTCTTCGGGGTAGGCCACGGGCGGCTCGACGGCTGGCGCACGCGGTGGGCGCGCCCAGGCGGCGAGCCGGGCAGCTTCCAGCGACGCCACCGCGTCGCGCCGCAGCGCGTTCAGCACCGAGGCGGGCACGAAGGCGTCGGCGACCCGAGAGACGTCCACAGCGCAGGCGCTGAACACGGTGTTGCCCAACTTGTTCAGGGTGGCGCTGAGGTGCTGGCTGTTTTGGGCGGGGTCTTGCGCGCGCTGGTGGGCCAGCGGCGCTTCTGCAAGCCCTTGGTGGCCATCTTCGTCGGTCAAGTCCAACCGCAGGCCGGATGGTGTGTGCGTAAGCGCCATCCACAAACCGATACGTCGGTCGCCGGACTTCTTCTCCAGGGTGCGGACCCAGGTCATGTCTCGGTTGCGGTTGACCTCGGTGCCGCGCCTGAGGTCGCGCAGCCCGGCGATCGGGTCTTTGGGGAACACCCGCCAGCGGCCAATGGCGCCGGGGGAGGTGGGCTCCGCGCGGTTGATCTGCAGACCGACCAGCTCTTTTTGCATGTCGTAGTAGCAAAGGCCGTCGCCGTTGTGCAGCAGCACGCCGGGGTCGGCAGTTTCCAGCTCAACCGAGTCAGCGTTGACTTTGGTGACCCAGCCGATGGCTTGGCCCGGGTTCTTCGGCGTGTCGAAGGCGCCGATATCGTCTTTCCGGCCCTGCACGAAATAATCGGTGAACTCCCGGTTGAAGTTCTGGTTCGGGTCGGGAATGAAGGTGAAGGTGGTGCGGCCACTCGATGCACGGGCGAGGGGAGCGGTGCTTGTCTCGCGTGTCTCCATCAGCTCGTCGAGCAAGCGGCGGTAATGGGCCGTGATGTTCTTCACATACCCCATGTCTTTGTAGCGGCCTTCGATCTTGAAGCTGCGTATGCCTGCGTCCACCAGCGCGGCCAGGTTGGCGCTCTGGTTGTTGTCTTTCATGCTCAGCACATGTTTGTCGTGTGCGACGAAGCGGCCCTGGTCGTCTACCACTTGATAGGGCAAGCGGCAGGCCTGGCTGCAATCCCCTCGATTGGCGCTGCGACCGGTGTGGGCATGGCTGATGTAACACTGACCGCTGTAGGCCACGCACAACGCACCGTGCACAAAAAACTCGAGGGTGCAGCGCGCCGGGTCGGTCGCGGCGCGGATGGCAGCGATCTGCGGTAGCGTGAGTTCGCGCGCCAGCACAATCTGATTCAAGCCGACGTCCTGCAGGAAGCGGGCCTTTTCTGGCGTGCGGATGTCGGTCTGGGTGCTGGCGTGCAGTTGGATCGGTGGCAGGTCCAGTTCCAGCAGACCCATGTCCTGCACGATGAGCGCGTCCACCCCGGCGTCGTACAACTGGTGAACCTGCCGGCGCACTGGTTCCAGCTCGTCGTCGCGCAGGATGGTGTTGAGCGTCACGAACACCCGGCTGTGGAACCGGTGCGCGTGGCGTACCAGGCGTTCAATGTCGGTCACGCTGTTGGCGGCGGTGGCCCGTGCGCCGAACGCCGGACCACCGATGTAGACCGCATCGGCCCCGTGGTTCACGGCCTCGATGCCGATGTCGGCGTCGCGCGCGGGCGACAGCAGTTCAAGCTGGTGGGGAAGAAGCGCCATCTCGGGATTATCCCGCGAAGCCGTTTGGCGACATGCCGGGGCTGTGGTCGCCGTGCACAATAGCTGCCATGTTGACCCATCCCCACATCGACCCCGTGGCGTTGCAGCTCGGGCCGATCGCCATCCACTGGTACGGGCTGACCTAC
>CAZANT010000163.1:0-6155 GCA_964486575.1 uncultured Burkholderiaceae bacterium
ACACGTACACCTTCCAGGGCTGGGTGTTGGTGCCTGACGGGGCACGGCGCGCCACTGAGAGGATGTGTTCGAGGGTGACACGCGGTACGGGCTGGGAGGTGAAGGCGCGGACCGACCGGCGTCCTTCGATGGCGGCGTCCACCGTGCCACTGTGCTGGCCCGTACTGAACAGGTCGGCGGCAAGTCGGGTCATGCAAGTTTCTCCAGTACAGTTTTAAGGGGGTCAGGCAGTGTTACCGGGCGTCGGGTCTGCCGGTCGACATACACATGGATGAAATGGCCCTTGGCGGCACACAGGGGCTCGCCTTCGGCAAACAGACCCACCTCGTAGCGAACACTGGAAGTGCCCTGACGGGCCACCCGAATGCCGGCCTCAACCGTTTGGGGGAAAGCCAAGGGCGCGAAATAATTGCACTGGGTTTCGACCACCAGGCCAATGGTCTGGCCATGATGGATGTCGAGCACGCCTTCCGCCATCAGATGGGCGTTGACTGCTGTGTCGAACCAGCTGTAGTACACCACGTTATTGACATGGCCGTAGACATCGTTGTCAGCCCAGCGGGTGGTGATGTTGCGGAAGACCTTGTAGGCGCTGCGTGGCTCGGCCTGTGGCTTGAGGGGGGCATCTGGAGTCATCTCCCATGATTCTGCCATTGCCGATGACACGCCAGGGCCGCACGGAAGGTGTTCATCTGCACCTGGAGGGTGTCGTCCATCTGTCGCCCGTAACCGCCCGCCATCGTGAACGCCAGCGGGATCTGGCGCAGTCTGGCCCAATCAAACACCCGTTGGTCCCGCGCCAGAAGTCCATCGAAGGTGAGCTTCAAGCGGCCCAGGCGGTCCCCCTCGTGCGGGTCGGCGCCCGCCAGATACAGCACAAACCCGGGCGAAAAACGCTGCCCCAGGGTATCCAGCGCTGTGTCCAGTGCGGCGAGATAGGCAAGGTCGTCACAGCCATCGGGTAAGTCCACATCAAGGTCGCTGGCCACTTTGCGAAATGGAAAGTTCTTTTCGCCATGGATCGACAAGGTGAACACGCTGGGGTCATCGCGAAAAATCTCGGCCGTGCCGTTGCCCTGGTGGACGTCCAGGTCCACGATGGCCACCTTCATCCGTTCCGGCCCACCGGCCTGCGCCTGGAGCACCCGCGCGGCCACGGCCACGTCATTGAACACACAGAACCCTCCGCCCTTGCCGGACTCGGCGTGGTGTGTCCCGCCGGCCAAGTTGGCGGCAATGCCCTCTCGGCGTGCTGCCTGGCAAGCGGCGAGTGTTGCACCCACCGAATACCGCGCCCGCTCGGCCATGGCCTCGCTCCAAGGAAAACCAATCTCTCGAAGCAAGGCCGGGGCGAGTGTGCCCTGGGCGATGGCTTGGACATAAGACGGGTCGTGAACACGGTACAAGTCCGCGTCGGTCGCGCGCGGGGCTTGCGCCAACCGTATGTCGTTGCTCATTTGGGCGAGACCGTCGCGCAATCGGCGGTATTTTTCCATCGGGAAGCGGTGTCCCGGCGGCAAGGGCAACACAAAATGGTCAGCGTAATAGGCCAGCAATCGGTAGGTTCCAGATCAATGTGTAGGAGAAATACGGGTTGCTCTAGGCATTTCGGCCTAAATTGCTGCAACGCAACAAAAAAGGCTTGCATCGCAAGGCCTCGTCCCTATAATTAGCTTCATGCTGCACTGCAACATAAGTTCGGAGCAGATATTTTTAACCACCCATAGGAGTATCAACATGTTGACCGCTGAACAAATCGTTGCATCGCAAAAAGCCTCTTTCGAGACCCTCTTCGGTCTGACTCACAAAGCGTTTGAGAGTGTTGAGAAGCTGGTCGAATTGAACGTCACCGCCACCAAAGCCGCGCTGGCCGAATCAGCTGAGCACACCCAGGCGCTATTCAGCGTGAAAGATGCGCAAGAGCTGCTGGCCCTGCAAGCGGGCCTGTTTCAGCCTTTGGCAGAAAAAACCGCTGCTTACAGCCGCCACCTGTACGACATCGCGTCCAGCAGCGGCGCTGAAATCGGTAAAGCCCTGGAAACCCAGGCTGCAGATGCGCAAAAGAAATTCACGGCACTGGTCGACAATGCCGCCAAGAATGCGCCAGCAGGCTCCGAAACCGCAGTTGCTGTATTGAAGAGCACCGTGGCTGCTGCGAACAACGCTTTTGAGTCGGTTCAAAAGGCCGTCAAGCAAGCCACCGATGTGGCTGAAGCCAACTTCGCTGCGGTATCGAACACCGCTGTGAACGCCGCCAAAACCGCCACCAAAAAGCGCTGATCGTTGTTTCTCCCAGGCTTCGAGCGTTCGCGCCTGAAGCCCGCAAAAAGGGCTGGTGATACACCAGCCTTTTTTATTGGTATTTTCTTTTCAGCGTGACTTCTCCGCCAACAGCGCACGAAGTTGCGGTAGTGCAGTCAGCATGGCAGCGCGCCCGGCTTCAATGGCGCGGCGCCGGGTCGTGAAGTCAGCGCCTTTGAGTTGGGCCAGCGACGGCTTGACCACCAGGTCAGCCCCCATCAGCTCATACCGGTTGATGCTGCTTCCCATGATCGCAAAGGTCTGGAGCAGCAGCTGCAGCGTGTCGCTGGCCAGGTTCGCATCGGGGGAGCTGGAAATGTCCACCGCAATCACAAGTTCGGCCCCCATCTCGCGGGTGAAACGAACAGGCACTGGCGCTACCAGGCCCCCGTCCACATACTCCCGGCCGTTAATGCGCACCGGGAGAAACACTGCCGGCACGGCGCTGGACGCGCGAACGGCAATGCCCACATCACCCTGGCGAAACAGCACCCCCTGACCGGACTGCAGGTCGGTGGCCACAACACCCAGGGGGATTGACATGCTTTCGATCGTGCGACCATTCACCTGGTTGCTGACGTATCGCGCCAGAGCCTCGCCCCGAAATACGCCCCGGCTGAAAAGCGGCAGGGTCCAGTCGGTGAACGCTGCCTCCTCCATGGACTCCGCAACTTGCTGCAGTTGGGTACCGGTTTTGCCCGACGCGTAAATCGCACCCACCAGGCTGCCTGCCGAGGTGCCCACGACCATATCGGGGCGGATACCCGCCTCCTCCAGGACCTGAATGACACCGACATGGGCAAAGCCGCGGGCTGCTCCGCCCCCGAGTGCCAGCCCGATTTTGGGTGGTCTTTTGGGCAACTCTGTTTGAACCGTCGGCAGCACCGGTTCCGCAGGCTTGAACACCGTACCGCAGCCGGCCAGCAGAAGCAGCCCGATCAAGGCAGACAGACCAACAACCTTGCGGTGAACTGGGGCGCGATTCACCTGCCCCTCGGAATTCTCAGTAATAATCGTTATCATTAGGATTTGCCATCTGATGGTCAACAATCACAAACCATCACCGTTTTAGGAAAGTACCCGCACCCATGTTGAAGACCGTTGTCTCCCTCGCCGTGGCCACTCTGGCCGCCACAAGCCTGCACGCCTTCGCACAGGAACAAGTGGTCAACCTGTATTCAGCCCGCCATTATTCGACCGACGAAGCGCTCTATGCCGACTTCACCAAAGCCACTGGCATCAAGGTGAATCGGGTGGATGCCGACGACGCGGGTATTGTCGCCCGTCTCAAAGCCGAAGGCGCAGCCTCCCCGGCTGACGTGATCCTTCTGGTCGACGCGGCCCGGCTTTGGAAGGGCGAGGCCGATGGCTTGTTCGCGCCCATCAAGTCGCCCACCTTGGAGGCGGCCATCCCGGAGCACCTGCGCTCGCCCTCGACCCCGGCTGGCACACAGTGGTTTGGCTTCTCCACCCGTGCGCGCGTCATCGTTTACGACAAGGTGAAGGTCAAGCGCGAGGACGTGGACACTTACGAGAAACTGGGCGACCCGAAAAACAAGGGCCGGCTGTGCATTCGCTCCGGCTCCCACCCGTACAACCTGTCGCTGTTCGGAGCGGTAACGGAACACCTCGGTGAGGCCGCAGCGGAGTCTTGGCTCAAAGGCATGGTGGCGAATTTTGCGCGGGACCCCAAAGGCGGGGACACCGACCAGATCAAGGGCGTCGCGTCGGGCGAATGCGCGGTGGCCGTGACCAACAGCTATTACCTCGCGCGCATCCTGCGTTCGAACAAACCGGAAGACCAGGCGATTGCCGACCGTGTGGGCGTGGTGTTTCCCAACCAGTCGAGTTGGGGTACCCACCTCAACATTGCTGGCGGCGCGATGGCCAAAAACGCAAAGAACCCTGCCAACGCGGTGAAGTTTCTGGAGTACCTTGCCAGCCCCAGTGCACAGCAGTATTTCGCCAATGGGAACAACGAATGGCCGGCAGCCAAGGGTGTGGTTGTGAACAATGCAGCTCTGAAAACCATGTCGGGCGGCAACTTCAAGAGCGAGACCATCCCCATTTCCACGATCGGCATGAACCAGGTCAAGGTTCAGCAGATGCTGGACCGCGTGGGCTTCAAGTAAGCCGCTGGCTGGTCCGGCGTGCTAGCGTCTGACCAGCCTGATCAGACCTTCCACTTCTCGAGCAGTTGCGCGGGGCGTAGGTTGTCGTAGCTCTCGAAGGGTTGGTGAATCCAAGGGTTGGTGGGCAGGGACTCGACCGAGTAGTCGGCCTCAAAGCCCGAGGCCGCCTTGGTCCAGATCACTGCGGTGCGCAGCTCGGTGATGTCACTGTAGTTGCTGTGCAGCAGGCTGATGACCTCTTTGAGGGTGTGACCCGTATCGGCCAGGTCGTCCACCAGCAGTACCCGCCCGGCGATGTCGCCCTGGGGCGTGGTGATGTAGCGGGCAATGTCCAGGTGCCCGCGTTCGGTACCGGCTTCGGCGCGGTACGAGCTGGTAGACATGATCGCCAATGGTTTGTTGAAAATGCGAGACAGGATATCGCCCGGCCGCATACCCCCACGCGCCAGACACAGGATGGTGTCGAACGCCCAACCCGACTGGTAGACCTTGAGGGCGAGCTTTTCGATCAGGTTGTGGTATTCGTCATAACTGACGTAGAGGTGTTTGCCGTCTTCGGTCAGCATCGTGCACTTTCTGAACCATAGGGGTGACGGACCATGATGGTGTGGTCACGGTCCGGGCTCGTAGAAATCACGTGAATGGGCACACCCGTTAGTGCTTCGATGCGCTGAAGGTAGTGCCGTGCCGCTGCGGGCAGTTCGTCGTACACGGTCACGCCCACAGTGGTGTCGCTCCAGCCGGGCAGGGTTTCGTAGATCGGTTTGCAGCGGGCAATGTCTTCTGCGCCCATCGGGAGGATGTCTGTGACCTCACCATCGAGTTCGTAGCCCGTGCACAACAGCAACTCTGTCAAGCCGTCTAAAACGTCCAACTTGGTAATACACAGGCCTGACAGCCCGTTGACCTGGGCTGAGCGCTTCAACAACGCGGCGTCGAACCAGCCACAACGGCGCGAGCGGCCGGTGGTGACGCCCTTCTCCGCGCCAATGGTGCTCATGTGGTAGCCCGGGGTACCGGGTGTTTCCCAGTCCAGTTCGGTAGGAAAAGGGCCACCGCCGACACGGGTGCAATAGGCTTTGGTGATGCCCAGCACATAGTGCAGCATGCCCGGCCCAACACCGGCACCGGCCGCCGCATTGCCCGCTACGCAGTTGCTGGAGGTGACAAACGGGTAAGTGCCGTGGTCAACGTCGAGCAATGTGCCTTGGGCACCTTCAAACAGCAGGTTGTCGCCAGCAATGTTGGCTTCATTGAGCTCTCGAGACACGTCGGCCATCATCGGCTTGAGCAGTTCGGCGTGGCGCATGGCCTCGGCGAAGACGGTGTCGAAGTCGACTGCTGGTGCGTTCAGGAAAGTGGTCAACACATGGTTGTGCAGATCGAGCAGGTCCTTCAGCTTGGCGGCGAAACGGTCGGGGTACTTCAGGTCTTGCACCCGCAGCGCCCGGCGGGCAATCTTGTCTTCGTAAGCGGGCCCGATGCCGCGGCCTGTGGTGCCAATCTTGGCGTTGCCGCACTGTTCGCGGGCCACCTCGCGGGCCACGTCCAAGGCAACGTGGAAGGGCAAGATCAACGGACAGGCTTCGCTGATCCGCAGACGCGAGCGCACCTCCACTCCGGCTTTCTCCAGCCCTTCGATTTCCTCGAACAATTTAGCGGCAGACAGCACCACCCCGTTGCCGATGTAGCACTTCACACCAGGGCGCATGATGCCGCTGG
>CAZANT010000164.1:0-6126 GCA_964486575.1 uncultured Burkholderiaceae bacterium
GGAACTGCGCAAACGGGTCGAGGCAACCGACGCCGCCCAGACCCGCCTGTTGGGAGAGCTGCAACGCAGTCGGGAAGACAGCGCCCGGTTCCAGGGCCAAGCGCTGGATCTGGAGAGCCAACTGTCTGCGGTTCGCACCGAACTCGCCAAGGTAAAAGCGCAGAACGACCAGGCGGTGCGCGAGTTTGCCGAAGCGCAGCGGCTGCAGCGAGAGGCAGTGCAGGTCACCGACGAGCGACTCAAAAAGCTCGAGCCGGTGAGGGTGGCGGTCGACGGCCGCGAATTCCTCGCCGAGCCAGCCGAGCGACGCGAGTACGAGTCCGCGTTCGCCGCCTTTCGCCAGAACGACTTTGCTGGCGCGCAGCAGGGCTTCAGCGACCTGGTTCGCCGCTACCCCCAGAGCGGCTACGCGCCGTCGGCGCTGTTCTGGCAGGGTAACGCGCTCTATGCGCTGCAGCGCTGCAAGGAAGCCATTGGCACCTTGCGTGTGATGCTCACGCAGGCCCCTGACCACCCGCGCGCACCGGACGCCAAACTGTCGATTGGCAACTGCGAGATTGACCTCAACGAGCCGGCCAGCGCGAAGAAAACGCTGGAAGACCTGACCCGCAGCCACCCGCGTACCGAAGCCGCCAGCGCGGCGCGAGAGCGGCTACGCGCCCTGGTGGTGGCCCAGGCCAAAGGCTAAGCTGACACCAGGTCAGTGCGAATGTCCGGCTGCGTCAATAAAACCCTGCCATAAGTGCGACTCGTGGCCTGAAGGCGGCTCGCATCGCGGCATGTCCTCGGATGCCGCGGTGCTGCGCTCTTAAATCTGCCCCCGTCACCCCACTGCAGGCAGCGCCATCGACACGGGACTCGGCCTCGCGCTGTCCGCGTCACACGCGGGCCGCATGAACCTGAACGAAGCCAACTTGCGCACCGGTCCGGACAACCGCTACCCGGCCCTGGCATGGCGCCTCGTGGCGTGCTGTTTTTCGTTTCATCTGCTAAAGCAGCACCGTGCCTGGCTACAGGTCCGGGACGATCCGGGCCACATGGGCTGGGTTGTGCGCGGTTTGGTCTGGCGGCCATAGCCACTTGCTTCATTCACTTGCCGCGCAACACCATCTCCTGGCCCGACAGCGTGATATTGAAGCGCGACAGGAAGTTCTGCCCCAGCAGCGCCTTGTCGCTGTCGCCGCCGACCAAGCCCACACCCACCCGCAAGCCATCGACCTCGACCGGGCCCACACCCACCTGAACGTTGCCGACCACCCGGCCTGCCAGGTCGCCATTGGCGGTGCGAAACACCGTGGGCTGCCCGCCGTTCAGACCGGCGGCCTGGGCCACTGCTTCGCTGACCACCACGGTGGTCGCGCCAGTGTCGACCAAAAACCGAACCGGGTGGCCATTGACTGTGCCGCTGGCGTAGAAGTGACCGTCCCGAGCCCGGGGAATGGTCAGGTCGCCGTTGACGGCCACGGTGATGGGTGGGGGTTTGAGCACCTCAGTCATCAGGCCGTACAGGCCCGCCATGACCGCCAGCCAAAACGCCACAATGCCCAGCGGCGCCCACCGTAAACCGCGGGTCAGACCTTGGGCATTGGGTGGAACGGCTGGGGGCTTAGAGTGCTTCATGCCGCCATTGTGCGCAAGGCGCGGCGGCGTTGGAGATTCCAGGTCTTGACTAGGCCGCAGCCTTGATGGCGGCTTTGTTGGCCGCCACCGCTTTAGCGTCGGTCCCAAACGCGATCTGTCCGGTCAGTTGCCCACCTTCTTCAATCACCAGCTTTCCATAGTGAATGGTGCCCGACACCTTGCCAGTGGCGTAGATAACGAGTTTGTCACGCACCGTCAGGTTGCCTGTGAACTCGCCGCGGATCTCCGCCACATCGATCTCAGCCGAGCCGCGGAATGCGCCTGTCTCTGCGATGCGGATCACGCGCGAGTCCATGGTGGCCTCGACCAGTCCCTCGACCACCAGCGTGTCGCAGTCGGTGATTTCCACGCCCTTGAGCTTGATGTTCGGGCCCACCGTCAGCTTGCTGCCGCCTTCCACCACCGGTGCAACTTTGGGCTGCGTGGCCACAGGCTCCAGGATCGGCGCCACAGCCGGTGGCACGTGGGCTGCAGCGGGCGGCGTGCTCAGCGGCTGGCCGCGCAGCGCAAACTCGCTGTCACGTTTGTTCAAAAAAGGGTTGTTCAGTGCCATGAAGTCTCCTGGGTCAAAAGGCCATCGTAGGCGGGGTGGCCCCTGAAACGAGGCGTGTGAATGCAAGTTGTGTTGGAAAATGTGTTGTGTAACGCAGCTGCTTTGCCGCTTTACTTTCCTCGCTAACTGGGGTCCGATATGGCACTTTGTGATCCCCTTGTTTTCAGCTCCCCATCCACCATGTGATGTCTATGACCGCCACCACCGTTTTGCCTAGCCTCTTCGTGTCACATGGCGCTCCGTTGTTTGCAGTTGACGCAGGCTCCAGTGGCCCGGCCTTGACGCGCTGGGGCCGCGACTTGCTGGCTGAAAGCCGGGTTCGTGGTGTGGTCGTGATGTCGCCGCACTGGATGGCAGCCACACCCACGGTCATGACCCACCCGCAGCCGGCCACCTGGCACGACTTTGGTGGCTTTCCACCGGCGCTGTACCGGTTGCAGTACCCGGCGCTGGGCAGCCCTGCCTTGGCCGCTGAAGTGCTTGAAGCCTTCGCGTCAGCCGGAGTGGCTGCGGGTACAGACAGTGACAGGCCCTTCGACCACGGCGCCTGGGTGCCTTTGATGCATCTGTTCCCCCAAGCCAACGTACCGGTGGTTCAGGTGGCTTTGCCCCACAAAGCCGGGCCCGCCGAGGTGTTCGCGCTTGGTCAGGCTGTCTCGCCGCTGCGCGCGCAGGGGGTGTTGGTCATGGGTACGGGCAGCATGACGCACAACCTGAGCGAGTTTTTCAGTGGCATCCCACCGCTGGACAGCCCGGTGGCACCGTATGTGATTGAGTTCGCTCGCTGGGTGGAAGCCGCCATCGCCCGCCGCGACGTGGCTGGCCTGTTGGATTACCGCCACCAAGCGCCGCATGCACTGCGCGCCCACCCGACCGACGACCATTTCGTGCCGCTGTTTTTTGCGCTCGGAGCAGGGGGGTGGGGCGGCGCTGCGTCCCCTGCGGTGAACTATCTCAGCCGCGAGGTGATGTACGGGTTGCTGGCGATGGACTCGTTGGCGCTGGCCTGAAGTTGGCTCACAGCCACTTCTGCAGCAACAGGGCGCCGCCCGCACCCGGGTCGAGTTGGTAGGGGGAAAAACCAAAACGTGCGTAGCTGCGTTGGGCCACGGTGTTGCCGCTCAGCACCTCCAACGTGAGTTTGCAGCAGCCGTTGAGGTGGGCGTGCGCTTCCGCCGCAGCCAGCAGGGCCTGCCCAACGCCCTGGCCCCGGCATTCAGGGGCCACAGCGATGTCGTGCACATTCAGCAAAGGCTGGGCCTTGAAGGTGGAATACCCGGTAAAACAGTTGATCAGCCCCACGGCGGTTTGGCCTTGCCAGGCAATGAAACTCACCGCGCCAGGCTGGCGGGCCAAGTCGTCGCAAAGCCGTGCTTGCACGCTTGGGGCCAGGGGCACGCCGCCACCCATGGGGTCCCGAGCGTACTGGTCAAGCAGGCGAAGCAGGGCGCTGCGGTCGGCCGCGTCGAGGTAGTTGACGCGGCGCACGTTGACGTTCATGCGCCAGCGTAGTCGGTCACCGGCACACAACTGCAGAACAGGTGGCGGTCGCCATGCACATTGTCGATGCGTCCGACCGGTGGCCAGTACTTGGCGTGCTGCAGGTGTTGGAGCGGGAAGGCGCCCAATGCCCGCGGGTAAGGGCGGTCCCAGTCGGCGCCCAGCAGGCTGGCGGCGGTGTGGGGGGCGTGTTTCAGCGGGTTGTTGTCTTGTGGCCATTCACCGCACTCCACCCGCGCGATTTCGGCGCGTATGGCCACCATGGCGTCGACGAAACGGTCGAGCTCGGCCAAAGTTTCACTTTCGGTGGGCTCGACCATCAATGTACCGGGCACTGGGAAGCTCAGGGTGGGCGCGTGGAAGCCATAGTCCATCAGCCGCTTGGCCACGTCTTCGGCTGTCACCCCGCTGGTCTCCTTGAACGGGCGCAGGTCCAGAATGCACTCGTGGGCGACCCTCCCGTCTTCGCTCGCGTACAGCGTCGGAAAGTGATTTTTCAGGCGGCTGCTGATGTAGTTGGCACTCAGAATGGCAGTTTCTGTGGCCGCCTTCAGGCCATCGGGCCCCATCATCCGGCAGTACATCCAGCTGATAGGCAGCACACTGGCGTTGCCCAGTGGCGCGGCGGACACCGCCCCCACAGCCGGGTTTTGCATGGCCGAGGCGGCCCCGCCCGCGGTGGCGTGGCCGGGCAGAAAGGGCGCGAGGTCGGCAACCACACAGACCGGGCCCACGCCGGGTCCGCCGCCGCCGTGCGGGATGCAGAACGTTTTGTGCAAGTTCAGGTGACTCACGTCACCGCCAAACTCTCCAGGGGCAGCCACCCCCACCAGGGCATTCATGTTGGCGCCGTCCACATACACGCGGCCGCCATGCCGATGAACCAGCGCACACAATTCCTTTACCGGGGCCTCGAACACCCCGTGGGTGCTTGGGTAGGTGATCATCACCGCCGCCAGGGTGGCGCTGTGTTGTTCGCACTTGGCCCTCAGGTCGGCCATGTCCACATTGCCCTGGGCGTCGCAGGCCGTGACCACCACCGTCATGCCCACCATTTGCGCGCTGGCGGGGTTGGTGCCGTGGGCACTGCTGGGAATCAGGCAGATGTTCCGGTGGCTCTCGCCGCGCGATTTGTGCCAGGCCTGAATTACCAACAGCCCGGCGTACTCACCCTGGCTGCCGGCATTCGGTTGCAGGCTGATGGCAGCGTAACCGGTCGCCTGACAAAGCCAGTCACGCAGCTGCCGGTCGAGTTCGGCGTAGCCTTGCAGTTGGTCTGCCGGTGCAAACGGGTGAATGTGCGCAAAAGCGGGCCAGGTGACCGGCAGCATCTCGCTGGTGGCATTGAGCTTCATGGTGCAGCTGCCCAGCGGAATCATGCTGCGGTCGAGCGCGAGGTCCTTGTCGCTCAGCGCGCGGATGTAGCGCAACATCGCGGTTTCACTGTGGTGGGTGTTGAAGACCGGGTGCGTGAGGAAGGCGCTGGTACGGCGCAAAGCTTCGGGGATGAGGCTCTCTGCACCGGCTTCTACCTCGCGCCAGCGTGGCATGGGTTGGCCATCTTTAACGAAAAAAGCCCACAGCATCTGCACGTCGGCGCGGGTCGTGGTTTCGTCGAGCGAGATGCCCAAATGGCTTTTTTGCCGGTGTCGCAGGTTGGCCCGCGACTGCAGGGCTTTCGCATAGATGGCGTCTGTGGCAGCGCCAGTTTGTACCGTGATCGCATCAAACGCGGTGGTGTTGCTCAGGGTGTAGCCCATCTGCTGCAGCCCGCGTGCCAGGATGGCGGTGTAACGCGCCACGCGCTGGGCAATGCGGGTTAGGCCCTGCGGGCCGTGGTAGACCGCGTACATGCTGGCCAGCACCGCTGGCAGCACTTGGGCCGTGCAGATGTTGGACGTCGCTTTTTCACGGCGGATGTGCTGCTCGCGGGTTTGCAAAGCCAGCCGGTAGGCGGTGTTGCCATGCGCATCCCGGCTCAAGCCCACCAGCCGGCCCGGCAGCGAGCGTTTGAAACTGTCCCGGCACGCCAGATAGGCCGCGTGCGGGCCACCATTGCCCATCGCGACACCAAAACGCTGGGTAGTGCCCAGCACGATGTCAGCGTCAAATTCACCGGGTGGCATCAACAGGGTCAACGCCAACAGGTCGGCGGCGACGCACAGCGCAGCGCCGTTGGCGTGGGCCACGCCGGCCAGTGGCCTCAGGTCGTGCACCATCCCGGTCGTGGCGGGGTACTGGGCCAACACCCCAAAAAAGTCCCCGCTGGCCATGAGCTGTGGAACGGTGGCGATGGCCGAGCTGACCTTGACCGTGATGCCCAGCGGCGCGGCACGGGTCTGGATCACCTCAATCGTTTGCGGGTGGCAGTCGCCAGCGACGATGAAGACATTGCTCTGGCTCTTGACGCTGCGTTTGGCCAGCGTCATCGC
>CAZANT010000165.1:0-5093 GCA_964486575.1 uncultured Burkholderiaceae bacterium
GGTCGAGTCCGTGGGCGACTCCAGCTACATCGCTGGTGAGCAGGTCGAGCGCAGCGAGATCCTCAACACCAACGACGCGCTGCGCGCCGAAGGCAAGATCCCCGCGACCTACAGCAACCTGCTGCTGGGCATTACCAAGGCCTCGCTGTCGACCGACTCGTTCATCTCCGCGGCATCCTTCCAGGAAACCACCCGCGTGTTGACCGAAGCCGCCATCATGGGCAAGCGCGACGAGCTGCGTGGCTTGAAGGAAAACGTCATTGTGGGTCGTTTGATCCCGGCGGGTACTGGTTTGGCTTACCACCAAGCCCGCAAGGCCAAGGACGAGATGGACGAGAGCGAGCGCCGTGCAATCGCCGAGTCCGAAGCGGCGGAACTGGCTGGCTTGTCTCCCGAGCAAGACAGCGAAGTCACCTCCGACTGAGCGCCGCGCGGTCTGGGTTACACATCCCCCCACAGTGTGGGGGGGTTAGTTGCTCTGATATTTATAGCGCCTCAAGCAGGTTTTACACCGGCTTGAGGCGTTTTTCATACCAAAACCTGGAAAATATGGTGTGTTGTCTTCTTCTACCGTTGCCGAGGGCCTGTTTCAGCCCGGTGGAGCCATGAGCACCCCAGGGATGACCGTACCGTTGTGGCAGCAGCTCCAGCATGTCGCGCTGGCACTGGACGCGGTACGCGCCGGCCGTTCGCTCACCCCCACGCTGGAAGCGGTTGCCAGCCCTTTGCGGCCGGGTGTGCAGGCACTCACTTTCCATGTGTTGCGCTGGCTCGGGCGGGCCGAGGCCCTGCGCAGCCAGCTGGCGCGCCGTCCGCCGCCCCCGCTGGCCGACGCCTTGCTTTGCAGCGCGCTGGCACTCGCTTGGCGCGCTGAGGATGCCCCCTACGAGCCCTTCACCCTGGTGGATCAGGCGGTCGAAGCGGCCAAGCGCAGTCCCGCCATGCGAGCGCAGGCCAACTTCATCAACGCTTGCCTGCGCCGCTTCCTGCGGGAGCGCGACGCCCTGATGCAACGGGTGGCCAACGACCCGGTCGCAGTGTGGAATCACCCGCGCTGGTGGGTCGACCAGCTCCGGCAAGACCATCCTGACGGCTGGCAAGCCATTCTGCGTGGCAACAACGCGCCTGGGGCCATGGTCTTGCGGGTGAACCTCCGCCAAACCACCCAGCAGGTTTACCTGGCCGCCCTGTCTGCCGCAGGCGTCGACGCTGCGCCCGTGCCGGCGCCCACATCCGCCTTCCCCGCCAGCGGCATCGTGCTGCGCCAGGCCTGCCCGGTGCATGCGCTGCCAGGCTTTGCCCAGGGGTGGGTCTCGGTGCAAGACACCGCCGCCCAAATGGCCGCCCCCCTGCTGTTGCAGGGCTTACAGCCCGCCGCACCGGGGCAGCGCTTGCGGGTACTGGACGCCTGCGCCGCCCCCGGTGGCAAAACCGCCCACCTTCTCGAACTGGCCGACGCCGACGTGATGGCGCTGGACGTGGACCCGGCGCGCTGTGAGCGGGTGCGCGGCACGCTCGCCCGGCTGGGCCTGCAGGCCAACGTCCGCTGCGGCGACGCTACCGACACGGCCAGTTGGTGGGATGGGCAGCCGTTCGACGCCATCTTGCTGGACGCGCCCTGCACCGCGTCAGGCATCGTGCGCCGCCACCCCGACGTGCGCTGGCTGCGCCGACCGACCGATCTGGCGCAACTCGCCGCGATCCAGGCGCGCCTGCTGCAACAGCTCTGGTCTCTGCTGCGGCCGGGCGGCCGACTGCTGTACGCCACCTGTTCGGTTTTCAAGGCCGAGGGCGATCGGCAGGTCGAAACGTTTGTTGCAAACAACACCCAAGCCCGATGGAGCCCATCGCCAGGCCATTTGCTGCCCTCTCTTGGGGCGCGCGACGGGGTCTTCCCGGACAATGCGCAAGGTGAACACGACGGTTTCTACTACGCCTTGCTTGACAAGCTGGGCCCCTGAACGGCCCCAGCGCGTGGCCGGCAGGGGCTGGGCTTGGCTGCTGTGGGGGTTGCTGACCTGGGTGACCGCATGCCAGCCGGTCTTTGCAGAGGGCAACGAAGGCGATGTGGTGGACCTGCGGGTCGAGCAGAGTGACAACGGTCTCTACCTCTCGGTGGGTGTGCCCTTCGAGTTGCCCACGCCGATCGAAGACGCGCTCTACAAAGGCATTGCGATGCACTTCATAGCCCAGGTCGAAGTGCTCCGTGAACGTTGGTACTGGTATGACAAGCCGGTTGTGTCCGTCAGCCGCAATTTCCGGCTGTCGTTTCAGCCACTTACCCGCCGCTGGCGTTTGCAGGTGGTGTCCGAGGGCCCTGGCCTGACGCTCAGCCAGACATTCGACACCCTGCCCGAAACCTTGTCCGCGCTGCAGCGCATTGCCCGCTGGCGGATTGCCGACAGCGCCGACTTCGATCCCACCGCACGCCACAACCTCGCCTTCGTGTTCCGGCTGGACGTGGGCAAACTGCCCCGGCCGTTTCAGATCGGCACCCTGGGCCAGAAAGACTGGAGCCTGGAAGTGCGTCGGACCCAGCGACTGGTGGTGGAGCCCGCGCGGTGACCACGCCGTCGCCACCCGGGTCGGTGGTGCAGCCTGCCCGTGCCACTTCACGTGGGCTGCGCTGGGGGTTGCTGGTGGGTGCAGCGGCAGTGATGGCGATTGGCTTGGTGCTGATGTTCCTGCTCACCCAGGCCACCAACAACCAGGCGCTGTACGAACGCAACTACCCCCGCCTCTTTGCGATCAATGTGGCGGTCGCCTCCCTGCTGCTGGCGACCATTGTGTGGATCGCCTGGCGGCTGGTGTCCCGGTTGCGGCGAGGTCGGTTTGGCAGCCGCTTACTGGTCAAGCTCGCGGCCATTTTCGCGCTGGTGGGCTTGCTGCCCGGCGCGCTCGTCTACGTGGTGTCGTACCAGTTTGTGTCCCGTTCTATCGAAAGCTGGTTTGACGTCAAGGTGGAAGGCGCGCTGGACGCCGGCCTCAACCTGGGCCGTGTCACCCTTGACACGCTGGCTGCCGACCTGGCCAATAAAACCCGCGTCGCCAGCGGCCAGCTGTCGGGCGTGCCTGACAGCACGGCCGGTATCACCTTGGCCCGTTTACGTGACCAGCTTGTGGCCAGCGATGTAACCCTGTGGAGCGCCAGCGGCCAGCTGATATCAGGCGCTGGCGAGTCTCGTTTTCAGCTCAACCCGGAGCGGCCGACGCCGCAGCAGCTGAGGCTGGCGCGCGCCCAACGCACCATCACACAAATCGAGGGCCTGGACGACCTGGCCGCACCAGTGCAGCCTGACGCCGCGGAGGCGCAGCCACGGATCAAGGCGCTGGCGCTGGTTCCCGCCACCAGTGCCGATCTGTTGAATGAAAGCCGCTTTCTGCAGGTCACGCAAAGACTACCTGCCAACCTCGTGGCCAACGCCGCCGCAGTGACTGAGGCCAACCGCGAGTACCAGGAGCGCGCCCTGGGCCGTGAAGGCCTGCGCCGCATGTACATCGGCACCTTGACGCTGAGTCTGTTCCTGTCGGTGTTCGGGACGGTGCTGCTCGCGGTGCTGCTGGGCAACCAACTGGCCCGGCCACTGCTGGTGCTGGCCGATGGTGTGCGCGAGGTGGCCGCGGGAGACCTGCGGCCCAAGGCCGTGATGGAAAGCCGAGACGAGCTGGGCGGCCTGACGCGCGACTTTGCCAACATGACGCAGCAACTGGCCGATGCCCGTGCGAGTGTCGAGACAAGCATGGTGCAGGTCAGTGCGGCGCGCGCCAACCTGCAAACTATCCTGGACAACCTCACCGCTGGCGTGATGGTGCTCGACGACCACGGGGTCATCCACAGCGCCAACCCCGGTGCCACCCGCATCCTGCGTGCGCCCCTGGCCGCCCACATCAATCAGCCGCTGGCGGCGGTGCCGGGGCTGGAGGACTTTGCCCAGGCGGTGTTGGCCCAATTCCAGGGCCTGATGGCCGAGCGGCAGTTGCACGGCTTGGACCACTGGCAGCAGTCCTTCGAGCTGAATGGTGCCAAGCCCGGCCTGCCCGCCGACACCATCAGCCTGATCGCACGGGGCGCGGAAATGCCTGGCGGCGCCTGGCTGCTGGTGTTTGACGATATTTCCGAAATGGTTTCGGCCCAGCGTGCGCAGGCATGGGGCGAGGTGGCGCGGCGGCTGGCGCACGAGATCAAGAACCCGCTGACGCCCATTCAGCTGTCGGCCGAGCGTCTGGCCATGAAGCTCGACGGCAAGCTCGACAGCGCCGGGCAAACGGTGCTGACCAAATCGGTGAAAACCATCGTCGACCAGGTGGACGCGATGAAGCGACTGGTCAACGAGTTCCGCGACTATGCCCGGCTCCCGGCTGCCGATGTGCTCCAGCTTTACCCCAGCGGCACCACACTGGCCCCTGTTAGTAGCCAACTTGACCCGCTGTGCCCGCCGGTGATGGGCGACGCGCACCAACTGCGACAGGTGCTGCACAACCTGCTGCAAAACGCGCAAGACGCCGCCGAAGGCCGCAGCGACGCCAGCGTTTCTGTTGTAACCCGCTGGGTTGAGGCAACCCAGCGCGTGCGCCTCAGCGTGCGCGACAACGGCCCGGGATTCCCCGAGCACATCCTTAAACGCGCGTTCGAGCCCTACGTCACCACCAAGGCCAAGGGGACCGGCTTGGGACTGGCCGTCGTGAAGAAAATCGCCGACGAGCACCGGGCCCGCATCGACCTCAGCAACCGCGAGAAAGACGGTGTGTTGCAGGGCGCAGAAGTGTCGTTATCATTCACAGTTGTTAATTGACAACACTGGCCGCGCAAGGGCGTGCCAGGTACCGGACCAAAGGCAACCCTCGGAACATGGCAAACATTCTCGTGGTGGACGACGAACCCGGCATTCGCGAACTGCTCTCTGAAATCCTGAACGACGAAGGCCACAACATCGAACTGGCCGAAAACGCCAGCCAGGCCCGTGCTGCCCGGCAGCGGGCCCGCCCCGACCTGGTATTGCTCGACATCTGGATGCCCGATACCGACGGTGTCACGTTGCTCAAGGAATGGTCTGCCAGCGGCGCACTGACCATGCCCGTGATCATGATGAGCG
>CAZANT010000165.1:5103-6109 GCA_964486575.1 uncultured Burkholderiaceae bacterium
ACACCGCCGTCGAAGCCACCCGCATCGGTGCGCAAGCGTTCTTGGAGAAGCCCATCACCCTGCAGAAATTGCTCAAGGCTGTGGAGCATGGCCTGGCCAAAAGCCTTGGCCGCAAAATCGGCCTTCAGGGTGCCGACACCGCCTTCGATGGGTCTGCACCCGATGTGCTGGTACAGGGGCTCCCATTGCCAGCGGTGGGAAAAGACACCACGCCACAGTCGCAGCAAAACTTCTTCCTCGACCAGCCGCTGCGTGAGGCGCGCGACCATTTCGAAAAGGCGTACTTCGAGTTTCACCTCACCAAGGAATGTGGCTCGATGACCCGGGTCGCTGAAAAAACCGGGTTGGAGCGAACCCACCTTTACCGCAAGCTCAAGCAACTCGGCGTCGATCTTTCCCGAAGCAAACGCAACGCGGCCTGATGGCGATTGCCGTTTTCACAATGCTATAATTCGGGGCTTGGCCCGGTAGCTCAGTCGGTAGAGCAGAGGATTGAAAATCCTTGTGTCGGTGGTTCGATTCCGCCCCAGGCCACCAGATTCCTGAACTTGCCCACAAAGCGGGTTCATCGGAATCACATGCGGGAATAGCTCAGTTGGTAGAGCGATACCTTGCCAAGGTATAGGTCGAGAGTTCGAGCCTCTTTTCCCGCTCCATGTTTTCATGCAAAAGCCTGTCCAGTGCGACAGGCTTTTTGCGTTCCGGGGGTGGCCAAGCACGTTGGCACCCCAGTCTTCGGATGGCCGTTTCTTGCTTTTTTCACACCCGATCGGCCTTGGAGCCCCTGGCACTAATTGCTGTCGTGCTCCGTATTCGGTGGCGTTTTCATGGTTTGACTCCGGGCTTGCTTTCAGAAAACTAAGTCCGTCGACAAAGCGCCTGTAAGTGGTTGATTTTCTTAGGCGCGAGATCGTGTCAAGGTCAGTCGAGATCGCCACTTTTTCAGCTTCACTCAAAGTGCTGAAAAAGAATGTCTGTCGAGCCCCTCTAGGCGTGCGGATTGGAT
>CAZANT010000166.1:0-6104 GCA_964486575.1 uncultured Burkholderiaceae bacterium
CAAGATCGGCGCGACCGATTTTGGCCACCGCATCGCGCGGCAGTTCAATCTGCGGGTGACCGAATTGCGACCCGCCCTGGTACCGCTGACCTTCGACGGCGGTGCCTGGGTACCCTACGCGCAGCTGGCCGGGCTCTCCCTGCCCGTCGCGATTGAAACTGGCGAGAAAAAAGCCAAGACCCGTTTCATGGAAGACCTGCTGTTCACCCACCGTGGCCTCAGCGGACCGGCCGTGTTGCAAATCTCCAGCTTCTGGCGAGAGGGTACCCCGGTCAGGCTCAACCTTGCACCCCAAGCCAACCTGCTCCAGTTGCTGAGAGACGCGAAGGCGCGCTCCCGTAAGCTGATCTCCAATGAACTGGCTGGCCAGCTGCCCGCCCGCCTGGCCGATGCCTGGGTGCAGCAGGACCCCGCCTGGCAGCGCCCGGTGAGCGACGCGTCAGACAAGGCGCTGGCATCACTCGCCGAACGCTTAGCGAGCTGGGAACTGATGCCGACCGGGACCGAGGGCTACAGGAAGGCGGAAGTCACACTCGGCGGGGTGGACACGCGCGACCTGTCGTCGCAAACCATGGAATCCCGCCAGCCTGGCCTGTACTTCATCGGCGAGGTGGTGGATGTGACCGGCTGGCTGGGCGGGTACAACTTTCAATGGGCTTGGGCCAGCGGTTTCGCCTGTGCGCAGGCGCTGGCGGTCAAACTTCACGCCACCACGCCTGAAACCGCTTAGCCACAAGTGAAACTGGCTATAATCCGGTGCTTTGTTGACATCGCCCCGTTGTCAGATCATTTTCTTACGGGGAATTTCGCTCAAGGGTCCGATCTTCCCCGAGCACATTTTTCGGAATTCAATCACCAATGACCGCGATCCGTGTAAAAGAAAACGAACCCTTTGACGTCGCTCTGCGTCGCTTCAAACGCACCATCGAAAAGCTAGGCCTGCTGACCGACCTGCGCGCCCGTGAGTTTTACGAAAAGCCCACCGCCGAGCGGAAGCGCAAAAAAGCCGCAGCCGTCAAGCGCCATTACAAGCGTGTGCGCAGCATGCAGCTTCCCAAGAAGCTGTACTGACCTCTGCCCCCGCGGCAGCCACAAAACCCGCTGCGGCTTCCCCAGCGGGTTTTTTGTTTCTGAGCCACTTTCAAGGAAAACCATGTCCGCACTCAAAGACCAAATTACCGACGACATGAAAAATGCCATGCGCGCAAAGGACACCGCGCGCCTGGGCACCATCCGCTTGCTGCTGGCCGCATGCAAGCAAAAGGAAGTTGACGAGCGTGTGGAGCTGGACGACGCGATGGTCGTGGCCATCGTGGACAAACTGATCAAGCAACGCAAAGACAGCGTGGCCGCCTACGAACAGGCCAACCGGCCCGAGTTGGCCGCGGTAGAAGCTGCCGAGATCGCGGTGCTGTCATCCTACCTGCCAGCGCGCATGAGCGCAGACGAAGTCACCGCCGCCGTGAAGGCCATCGTGGCCGAAGTTGGTGCCAAGGGTCCTGGGGACATGGGCAAGGTGATGGGCGCAGTCAAAACCCAACTCGCAGGCAAGGCCGACATGGCCCTGGTGAGCGCTGCGGTGAAATCGGCGCTGTCGAATTGACGTGCTTGGCGAGGCTGGCTAAGAGCCGCCCCCCCGCCACCCGATCAGCTGCCGGCCACCTTCATCCGGTTCACCAAGATGGACCCGGTGGTCTTGGCGCCGTAGTTGTAGGCATCGGCACCCACTGCGGTGATTCCCATCAGCATGTCTTTGAGATTGCCTGCGATGGTGATCTCTTGCACCGGGTAGGCGATCTCGCCGTTCTGCACCCAGAAGCCACTGGCGCCACGTGAGTAGTCTCCGGTGACGTAGTTCACGCCCTGTCCCATCAGCTCAACCACCAGCAGGCCGGTGCCCAGTTTTTGCAACATGGCGTTCAGGTCGTCGCCCCGTTTGGTGAGCCGCGAGGTGAGCGTGAGGTTGTGCGAGCCACCGGCATTGCCAGTGGTTTTCATGCCCAGCTTGCGTGCCGAGTAGGTGCTGAGGAAATAGCCTTCCAGCCGACCTGCATCCACCACCTTGCGTGCACGGGTCTGAACACCCTCGTTGTCGAACGGCGAACTGCCTTTGCCACGCAGCACAAACGGGTCCTCGACCACGTCAAGGTGTTTGGCCATCACTGGCTTGCCCAGCGAATCCAGCAAAAAGCTGCTCTTGCGGTACAGCGCACCGCCACTCACCGCCTGCACGAGACCGCCCAGCAGGCCACTCGCCATGGGCGATTCGAACAGCACAGGGCATTCCACTGTGGCAATCTTGCGGGCTTTGAGCCGGCTCAGCGCGCGTTGGGCCGCGTAGCGACCCACGGCCTCGGGCGCGGCCAACGCGTCGGCATGCCGCATCGAGCTGTACCAGGCGTCACGCTGCATGTCCCGGCCTTTGCCTGCTATGGGGGCTACCGAAATGGAGTGCCGTGAGCTGGCATAGCCGCCACGAAACCCATGGGTGTGGGCGCTGAAGAAGTGGCTTTGTTGAGCCGACACGCCCGCCCCCTCGCTGTTGCTGATGCGCTTGCTGGTGGCAAAGGCGGCGGCTTCGCAGGCCATGGCCAGTTCGGCCGCGCGGGCGCTGTCGATGGTCCAGGGATGGAACAAATCCAGGTCGGGCTGGTCCGTGGCAATGTCTGCCTCGTCAGGCAGTCCAGCCAGCGGGTCTTCGGCGGTAAAACGGGCAATGTCGTAGGCTGCCTGCACCGTCTGCTTGACAGCAGCAAGCGAAAAATCCGAAGTGCTGGCGTTACCGCGTCGGGTGCCAATGTAGACCGACACACCGAGCGATTTGTCGCGATTGCGCTCCACCGTCTCCAGTTCGCCCTTGCGCACAGAGACACTCAGGCCACAGCCTTCGGACGCTTCGGCACCAGCGTCGGTGGCACCCAGTTTTTTCGCATGCGCGATGGCGCTGTCCACCAGCTCTTCAAAGAACGGGCGGCTGTAGCTGAAGCCGTTTTCAGGCGGGTGTGCGGTGAGATGGGAAGATGAGGTCATATCGAAGGCTATGATACTTGGCGCTGTCATCGGTCGATGCCGCAGCCGCATTACCCATACCGCACCCCAGATGTCCCGTAAATTAAAAAAAGGCTATTTCGTTCAAGGCCGGTTCGTGGCCGAGGGCAGCGAACTCGACCTGGAGCTCAAACGCGAGCTCAAAGGAAGCGATGAGGCCAGTCGGACCGACATGAAACGCGAGAGCGACGCGTTGCAAAAGCTCGGGGAAGACCTGCTGACCCTGAACGCGGAACGCATTGAGAAGTTGGGCCTGCCCGAAAAGCTGGTGGACGCAGTGGCCGAAGCCCGTCGCATCACCAACTTTGAGGGCAAACGCCGGCAAATGCAGTTCATTGGCAAGCTGATGCGCAAGTTGGAAGACGCCCAGCTTGATACCGTTCGCGACGCGTTGCAGTCACAACACAGTGGCTCCGTCAACGAAACACTGGCTCTCCACCAGACCGAGCAGTGGCGCGACGCGCTGCTGGCCACCGACGGTGCTTTGGCCCTGTGGCTGGAAGCGTTCCCCCACACCGACACGCAGCAGTTGCGCGCGCTGATCCGCCAGGCCCGCAAGGACATTGCCTCCCTCCCCAAATCCCCTGCTGGCGAGGCACCACGCCACGGCAAGGCCTACCGCGAGATTTTCCAGTTTGTGAAAGCGCATTTGAGCGATGTCCCAGAACAGCCTTAAAGCAGACCAGGCGGCCGCCCAAGACGCCGTCAAGATCGGTATCGTGTCCATCAGCGACCGCGCGTCGACCGGCGTCTACGAAGACAAGGGCTTGCCGGCGCTGCAAGACTGGCTGACCCGCGCGCTCAAGAATCCCATCACGTTCGAGCCACGCCTCATTCCGGACGAGGTCGACCGGATCCGTGCCACGCTGATCGAGTTGGTGGAAGCCGGTTGTTCGTTGGTGCTGACCACGGGCGGTACTGGCCCGGCACTGCGCGATGTCACGCCCGAAGCCACGCTGGCAGTGGGGCACAAGGAAATGCCGGGCTTCGGCGAGCAAATGCGGCAGATCAGCCTGAAGTTCGTGCCGACCGCCATCCTCTCGCGCCAAGTGGCAGTGATCCGCGACAAGAGCCTGATCATCAATTTGCCGGGGCAGCCCAAGGCGATTCAGGAAACGCTGGAGGGCGCCCGCAACGCCGATGGCAGCCTGCTGATGGCGGGCATTTTCGCCGCCGTACCTTACTGCGTGGACCTGATCGGCGGCCCCTACATGGAGACCGACGACACCGTCTGCAAGGCGTTTCGACCCAAGACAGCGATCCGCCCGCCGCGCTGACCGCACACGGCCGAGGCCGTGTCACTTGCCAATGAGCTGGTTCAGCTTGTCGGCTTCAAAACACTCTTCACGGGCCGCGTCGCGCGGTACGCAATCGGCGGCAGGGCCGTCCTTGCGCTGCGCGGAGAGCTTCTCGATGGCCTCCCACAGCAACGCGATTTGGTGCTCCTGGGAAGCGGTCTGGTCGATCAGCCCCCGCATCGCCTGACTCAAGGGGTCGTCCTCCTGGGTGATGCCGTAGGCGGTGAACTTGGGGTCGCCCGGCGTGACGTCGGCACTTTCGCCCGACTTGGAAGGGATGATGCGCGCAGGAATGCCGACAGCGGTTGCACCCGCTGGCACCGGCTTGATGACAACCGCGTTGCTCCCAATTTTGGCGCCGTCGCCCACCAGAAAACCGCCCAGCACCTTGGCTCCGGCGCTCACCACCACGTCTTTACCCAAGGTGGGATGGCGCTTGGTCCCCTTGTAAAGCGAGGTTCCGCCCAGCGTCACGCCTTGGTAGATGGTGCAGCCGTCGCCGATCTCGGCCGTCTCGCCCACCACCACGCCCATGGCGTGGTCAAAAAACACCCGCTCACCAATTTTCGCGCCAGGGTGGATTTCGATGCCGGTCAGCCAACGTGCCACGTGCGAAGTGAAGCGCCCCAACCACTTGAATCCATGGTGCCAAAACCAATGCGCGGGCCGGTGCAGCCAGATCGCGTGCAGGCCGGGGTAGCAGGTCAACACCTCCCAGGTGCTGCGGGCGGCCGGGTCGCGGTCAAGAATGCATTGGATGTCGGAACGCAGGCGCGAGAACATGGCTTTTGGTTATATGCAAATGCGGCAGTCTATCGCTTTGGTTCCTTGGCCGCTGAGGCCGCTTCCATCATGGCCTTGGCCACACCGCGCAGGATGTGGATCTCTTCGGCGCCCAATTGGGCCCGGTTGAACAACTGGTTCAGTCGCGGCATCAGCTTCTTCGGCGCGGCGGGGTCGAGAAAGCCCACCGCTGTGAGTGCCTCCTCCCAGTGCACCAGCATCGCAGCGACGGCGGCGGCGTCGGCCAGCGGTCGAGGCGGGGTGGCGTCCTGCACTGCATATCCACCGAGCGCCTGCCGCCAGTCGTACGCGATCACCTGGATCGCCGAAGCCAGGTTCAATGATCCAAACTGCGGGTTGGTGGGAATGCTGAGTGCCACGTGACAGCGGTAGACGTCTTCGTTGCGCATGCCGAAGCGTTCGGAACCGAACAAAAAGGCAACCCCCGAGGCTTCCGCTGGTGACTCGGAGGCCTTTTCCGACTCAAGCCCCCGTAAAACCTCTGCGCTTCGCTCTCGTTTCAAGAGCAACTCAAAGTAGCGGCGCGGCGCCATGGTCGGCGGGCCGAAGTCACGTGGCGTCATGGCGGTGGCGCACAAATGGGTCATGCCGTCCAGCGCTTCGTCCAGCGTGGCCACGATGCGGGCCCGGTTCAACACATCCAGCGCGCCGCTGGCCCGCTGGATGGTTTCCTCACGCCGCAGCACATTGTCCCAGCGCGGGGCCACCAACACCAGGTCGTCAAAACCCATGACCTTGAGCGCGCGCGCCGCCGCACCGACGTTACCGGCGTGGCTGGTGTTGATCAGAACAAAGCGGGTCTTCATGGGGCAGCGGGTAAAATGTCCGATTGTCGCTGCCCGCATCGCCGGGTGCGCCCACCGCTCTTGACCGCACTTAACAATTCATGTCGTCCAACTTCCACCCCATGCTCAACGTGGCCATCAAGGCTGCACGCGCCGCTGGCGCCATCAT